>CAZLPC010000015.1:0-14730 GCA_964561305.1 uncultured Anaerolineae bacterium | reverse complement strand
GTGGCTGCTAGGCCCACTGATTCAATTTTTTTTGAAGCAGAATACAATCTGCCCTAGGCCGCCGCTACCTGTTGGCTGTCTACATTTCAGAATTTGACTTGATGAAATCAACCAGTTCAGCTACTTGAGTAAAGGCCAAACTGGTCACAGTGTCGGCTGCACCATAATAGATGGCAATACGTCCCGTGGCGGGATCATGCAGCGCCGCACACGGAAAAACCACATTTGGTACATCGCCCACACATTCATAGTGAGTTTGTGGTGACATCAAATAAGGTGCGGCCCGATATATCACCTTCCACGGTTGATCAAGATCAAGCAAGGCCGCGCCCATGCTATAGACATAGCCATTGCACGAGGTTAAAACCCCATGATAGATCAACAGCCAGCCTTCGCTGGTCTCAATCGGAATGGGCCCTGCACCAATTTTTGTGCTCTCCCAGCGCCAACTCTTTGGCCCCATTACAAACCGATGCTTGCCCCAATGAATCATATCAGGACTTTCGCTACAAAAAATATCACCGAAGGGGGTGTGTCCGGTGTCACTGGGACGACTGAGCATCACATATTTATCATTAATTTTACGCGGAAATAGCACCCCATTGCGGTTATAGGGCAAAAAAGCGTTTTCCAAGAAAAAGAATTCTTTGAAATCGAAGGTATAGCCAATACCAATAGTGGGACCATGATACCCATTGCACCACGTTACATAATAGCGATCTTCTAGCCACACCACACGCGGATCATAGCGATGTACCATCTCTGAAAGCTCAGGGACTTGAAATTTCCATTCAATGGGTTCTGGGGCAAGATTCCAGTGAAGACCATCTTCGCTATGCCCCACATGTAAATTCATAATCCGTCGGGTGTCATCTACCCGAAAAACCCCTGCATACCGCCCATTAAATGCCACTGCTGCGCTATTAAAAATGCTGTTGCTCGTTGGTGTAGCGTTGCGATGAATGACCGGATTTTGGCTATAGCGCCACACCACTTCATTTGAACCAGCAGGACGTGCTTCCCATGGAATATCGGTAAGCGTGTCACCCTGCAGGGTGACACGCGGCTTAATCTTATTTTGCATTTTCTAACTCCATTTCTTTTTTAAGTTTTAATAATTTCGGTCTCTTGACAAAATTTCTTTTCAAGAATAACCTAAAACTATTTTACAAACAAGTTCGATTTGTTCGATCTTTTTATAAATTAAAGGCGCTAATGACAAAGAAAGTAACACTTCGAGATATAGCTAGAGAGGCGAATGTGTCGTTAAGCACAGTTTCTCAGGTGCTTAACAACCGACCAAATGTTGCCCCTCAAACTCGGCAGCATGTTATTAAAGTTGCCGACGGGCTAGGTTATCGCCAAAAAGTTGAGGTCAGCAGCACGATCTCATCCGAAATTTCGACCATTGGGCTGCTTACACGCAGCACCAAAGGTGAAGCGCCGCTTATTGTCAATCCGTTTTATTCTCAGATTATCGCAGGGGCAGAAAACGAGTGTCGGCGACATGGCATCAATTTGATGTATGCCAATATTGAAGTTGACGACCGTAAGCACGCCATCAATTTTCCGGCGATGCTGCTTGATGAAATTGTGGATGGGGTAATTGTGGTGGGGGCGTTTTTAGAAGAAACATTGATCGATATTAGCCGCCGCGCCAATAGCAATGTGATTTTAGTAGATGCCTATACATCTGACGAAACCGCATTTGATAGCGTGTTGATTGATAACGTTACAGGGGCTTATAACGCTGTAAATTATCTTATTCAAAATGGCCACTGCCATATTGGACTTATCGGTAGTGAGCCCGACACCTACCCTTCTATCTTAGAGCGTCGTTTGGGCTATATTTCGGCGCTTCGAAACTACGGCATTAAAGATACGTATATCGTAGATAGCAAGCTGCTTCGTGCTGATGGTTTTTCGGCCACGATCCGCCTTTTAAAGACCAACCCTCAGATCACAGCTATCTTTGCCTGCAATGATACGGTTGCTATTGGTGTGATGAATGCTGTGCGCGAGATGGGCCTTAGTGTTCCTGAAGATATTTCGGTAATTGGCTTCGACGACATCGCGTTGGCACAAGAAGTAATGCCGCCCCTAACCACTATGCACGTAGACACTTTTTTCATGGGTGCAATGGCCCTGCGCCATCTGCGTGACCGCGTAGAGTACCCTAATCGTCCTGTCTTAAAAACGCATGTTTCGGCCCAACTGATTGAACGGGGCAGTTGCCGAAACATTGCCACTGATGAAGATGGCCGATAAAGTGGTTCTTCCGCACTTTATGTGGATTACGGGGGATGGAATACACATAACTGAGGAGAACTCTGCTTTATAAGGGTATTGCCATCCATACTATACAGGTCACTACTGATGACATTGCTGTATTGCTAGTTCTGCGTTCCGCAATAAAACCCTCAACTGCGGTATCGAAAGTACATTGTAGCCAATCCTAAGCTATAATTTGCTTTAGGTGCTAGGTTTATCGCTATACAGTGCTTCAAAGAAGGGTTGCTTGTAATGGATTTGCAATTTCCCCCCGTCAATATCCTCTACCTATGTAGTGCCATGCTGGCTTGGTATGTCGCTTATCGGTCGTGGCAACAAGGCTTCTCTCAGAAAATACCATCTTGGACATTTGTCCCGCTTTCGATGGGGCTGTGGTCGTTTGGGGCAATGTTGGTCAATAGCGTAACAACCCTAAATGCCTTCGAAATAGCCTCTCGCATTCACTTCTTGGGCATTGTAGCTACGGTGGTGTCATGGGGCATTTTCAACATCAGTTATAGCCAATATGAACGCTGGCTTAATCGGCGCTTTATAGTGGTGCTGTTTATCCCGGCTGTTGTCTTTTATAGCTTGGTACTGACCTCGCATTGGCATGAATGGATATTTGTAAAGCCAGAATTAGTGACACTAGACAGTGGGTATATCTTTTTTGATCTGGCACCCGCGTTTGGTTTTTGGATATGGACGGCCTATGCCTATACTTTTGTGCTGGTAGGCACAGGATCACTGGTATTTTCAATTTTGTTATTTCCGTTGGCCTATCGGGGGCAAGCCGTGTTGTTATTGACAGGGGTACTATTGCCGATGATAGCCAATGTTATTTATTTGGTGGTTGGGGTTCGTTTATTGGGGCCTTATGATCCAACATCTATCTTTTATTCAATTTCTGGTATCACGATGTTGCTGGCAATGAATCGCTATCAGTTTCTAAGCGTGGTTCCGGTGGCTTATGACTTGGTATATAAAGGGGTCAATAGCGGCGTGCTGGTCTTAGATGAAGCCGGCCACATTATGGATATTAACCCTATGGGCACAAAAATTGTGGGCAAAACCGCAGAAGAAGTGCTGGGGGTTGGCATTATTGAGCTTTTTCCTGAAGAACGCGACCTCATTATGCGCTTTCAAGATGTGCATGAAACAAAAACTGAGATCAGTATCCGCGAGCGTTATTATGAGCTTCAACTGATGCCGCTTGTCAATCGGCGTGGCAAGCGCAAAGGGCGCATTTTAATGTTGTATGACATTACTGAGCAAAAACAAGCTCAACAAGAACTCAATGCCTATGCCCACATGGTCGCCCACGACCTTAAAAACCCGTTGTCGGTGGTGCGGGGTTATGCCGATTTTCTTGAAACCAAAGCCCGCACCATGCCCCCCGAACAAATTGATGAACGCCTTCGCAAAATTAGCACCAATGCCCACAAAATGCAGGCCATCATTGACGATTTGCTGTTATTAGCTAGCATTCGTAACCCACGAGATTTACAGATGGAAGCAGTCATGATGGGGCCGTTAATTAACGATGTAGTTGGCCGTCTGGGTGATCAAATTGAAACCAGCCAAGCCCAGATTATCTTGCCAACTAAGTGGCATACAGCAAAGGGATATGCTCCATGGATCGAGGAAATTTGGGCCAATTATCTTAGTAATGGCATCAAATATGGCGGCCATCCTCCAATTTTAGAGCTTGGATCACGGGTGCAACCTGACGGCAGAATTTATTTTTATGTGAAAGATAATGGTCAAGGGATCACCACTGCCGAACAAAACCAATTATTTACCTTATTTTCGCGCCTCGATAAACACACCGAACAAGAAGGGCATGGACTAGGCTTATCTATTGTGTGGCGCATTGCCCAAAAACTTGGTGGCGAAGTAGGGGTAGAAAGCGCTGCTGGGCAAGGCAGTACCTTTTACTTTGTGTTGCCCCCTATTGAGCAACCTATTTTAATGCCCACTGTTTAGTTGCTTTGGTTGGGGTGAAAGGTGTGCTTCACCCCACTGTTTGCAACACCGACTGCAATCCACCCAACCCCACATCAGGTATTTATATCCACTATAGGCGTTGCCCGTGGGGCAAGGTCAATAATAATAAATAGAAGATAATTAAATCTGCCAACCACAGCATACGTAAACATACTGGCAAAACAACACAAAACCGTTGGCTAAATTGCTATTTCAGGCAGATAACTTTATCATTAAAACTAATTTACGTTCATTAAAATCAAAATAGGCGGTGTATCGTGAGTGACATACAACAAGTTTCTAAACCTGAACTTGATGCGCATTTGACGCGAACGTTTTTAAGTGATGAGCGCATTGTGGCTTTTACGATCAGTAGTATGAATCGGGCTACACTTGATAAATGGGCTGCTGCGGCAGCCTTCGAGCTAGAACATTGGAATGAAAATTTGCCATTCTTAAACTTGCAAGACTTTTCGGCTTGCCAAAATTTCTCCTTCACACCCTATCTGCGTCAAAAGTCAGAAGAAATTACCACTGGTCGCCCCGATAAAATAGGGCGCACAGCAGTGGTCATCCAAAAATCACTTAATTCACAGATTGTGCGGATGTTTTTGCTGGCCAAAAAAGACATGTATCGGCAACGCCAAATATTCTTTAAGCGTGAGGATGCGTTGCGCTGGCTAGAAGATTGGCTCAATCTTGACAATGTTCCGACACGCGAGAATAGTTAAATTTGTTGCGTTTGTATTCCCTTATAATTTGTGCTACGGTTGAAATATATTGTCTTCATGTTCTTTTATTAATATGAAGCAAATTGCTACCAAAGGGGAATTTCATGCAAAATCAACACCAGCATCATGATGAACTGGACTACCTTTATCAAGCCGACCACCGCGCCGGCGTTAAGGCCGAGCATCAGTTGTATCAGGCCTATGATGTTGAAGAAGATGCTAAACGAACCAATGTACACTACGAAAAGCATCCTAATTTTTTTTATGGCTTTACGGGCGGCACTTGGCAGGTGTACTCATGCAATATGTGGCCAGAAGGAATTGCAGTTGATGATGACACCGCCGCCCAAGAGGCCAAGCTCGACAAAATGGCCGAGTTGATGGAATTACAACCCGGTATGCGTATTTTGGATGTGGGCTGTGGCTGGGGCGGTCCCCTCACCTATTTATGTAAGAAGTATGGGGTAAGCGGAATTGGACTTACGCTTTCACCAATACAAAAAGCGGCTGCCGACAGCCGTATTGCTGCACATGGCGTTAATGCTGAGATATTGGTGTGCCACTGGAAGGACTTCAAACCCAGTCAGCTTTTTGATGCAATTTATACCGATGAGGTGATTGTTCACTTTCACGATTTGTTAGACTTTTTCAAAAAGGCTCATGCCATGCTACGTTCTGGGGGTATGATGGTTAACAAAGAAGTGCATTTCAATCGGAAAGCAGACTTACAAAACCTGACCCGAGGTGATGCGTTTGTAAATCAGATTTATGGCTTTACAGGCAACTATCACACCCTCTATGAAGAGCTAGAAATGCTAGATCAAGCCAATTTTTATATGTATCATCACTTTCAACTGAGCCGCGATGACTATCCCAAAACATTAAGCCGTTGGATTGATAACATGTTTATGAATCAAGAGCAGATGATCGCCGTGACAGACCAGAAAACATGGCAAGACTTCCGCAAATATTTGCGTCTTGCCCGCATGATGTTTTTTCAGCCGGGGTCATCGGTAGACATTATCGCAGCCAAGCGTGCCGGAACCTAAAAGCACTATACCGAAACCAACACAGTACACCAATCAATCGGCGTACTGCGGTGTACTGTGTTTTCAAATGCTGTCGGTTTTCGGATAAATGGCGATATTGCCACAGTTTAACTTTCTAGCCATTCAGACAGATTGGGGAGTAGTTGAGCAAGCGAATCTTCGTCGTCCTCATCCCACTCTATGTCAATAGTCGGCACAATCAACGGCTCATACTTTTCATAATATTGATCATAGAAATTATCATTGTCGGTTTTTTCTTGATAGGCCGAAAAAGCGATGCTCAAAAACTCTTCACATTCAAGCCCATTGTCTAACATATCATCGGTCAAAAGCTGCGCTAAATTATCTGGGTCTTTCACAACGCGCTCAAAAAAAGAGCGCCCTTGCGCCACGACCCATGCTCTAAAATAATCAAAACAATCGTCCGCGCACCCTTCCATTAGCAAATAGGCCGCCGCCCATAAAGTTGAGGTATAGGACTTCACCATCAGTTGATCGAGGTGTTGCTGAAATTCAAAAATATCATCTAGTGGCTGTTTAGCCAGTTGCCCAATCACTGCATCTACTTTGTCTAGGCAACTCCCTTCACTGTTTGATGATTCAATGAGTTGCCAAAACTGGTTTTCGTTCACGTATATAGTCTCCTATCATTGTTAAGCAAGAAAGGCGCTGAAAAGCGCCTTAACTTAAAATCAAGTTCAGTCAACTAAGACTCTAGCAAAGCTTTGCGGCGCTTTTCTTGCTTCAGGCGTTCGTCGTTATTTAACAAACGCTTACGCAGACGCAAGTTAAGCGGAGTCACTTCTAGTAGTTCATCTTCTTCCATAAACTCTAAGAAGTCGTCTAGGCTCATGCGGCGGGGTGGTGTCAGGCCATCTACAGTTTCGCTGGGCTTAGCGCGATGATTAGTGACATGCTTGGCCTTAGCCACGTTTACAGCCAAATCTTCGGGACGAATGTGTTCGCCGACCACCATACCTTCATAAACATCTACTTGGGGGCCAATGAAAAACGTGCCACGTTGTTGCACATTTACCAGTGCATAGGATGTGGTTACGCCATTTTCAAATGCGACCAAGCTACCAAAACGACGGCTAGGCGACTCGCCGTGAGTCAGTGGTGCATAGCGGTCGAAAATACTGTGCATTTGGCCCATGCCACTGGTGGCACGCGCAAATTGTGATTGAAAACCGATTAAGAAGCGGGTGGGGATGGAATAGTGCAAATAGGTGGTGTTGCCCTCGCTTTGCATATTGACCATTTGGGCGCGGCGGCTACCCATTAATTCCATGACTGTTCCAGCCATCGAATCTACCACTTCGATCTCAACCTCTTCAATTGGCTCTAGGGTTTCGCCCGTTTCGGGGTCTTGTTTATAAATCACTTCGGGCTTACTAACCTCGAACTCATAGCCCTCGCGGCGCATGGTTTCGATCAAAATACCCAGATGCAACTCGCCACGTCCACTGACTACAAATTTATCAGGAGAATCGCCATCTTCCACACGCAACGCCACATTGGTACGGGTTTCGTCGGACAAACGCTGGCGCAAGCGGCGCGAGGTTCCCCAGCCAGTTTTGCCTTCGCGCCCAGAAAACGGCGAGGTATTGACACCAAAAACCATCCGCACTGTGGGTTCTTCGACACGAATAGCGGGCAAGGCTTCGGTAATATCAGGATGCGCGATAGTATCGCTAATGCGAATTTCGTCAAATCCACCAAATGCACAAATATCGCCAGCTGACACTTCGTCTACTTCGTTGCGCGACAAATTATGATGGGTGAACAAATACTCGATCCGACCATTGATACGCTCGCCCTCAGGGGTCAGGCGTACCACGCTCATCCCCCGCTTTAGTGTGCCAGATTGCAAGCGGCCAATGCCCAGCTGCCCCTTATAACTGTCATAGTCTAGGGTTGTCACCAGTAAGCGGGCGGGCTTGTCCATTTCAACTTTGGGGGCCGGCACTTCTTTGATGATCGTCTCAAATAGCGGCGTGAAATCGGTGGCAAGTTCATCTGGCTCATAGCCAGCTATGCCTTGCAAGCCAATGCCATACAACACCGGAAATTCGACTTGTTCTTCACTTGCGCCCAATTCAATGAACAGATCAAACGCCTCGTTCAAAACATCAGAGGCACGTTGGGCGGGGCGATCTACTTTGTTGATAAACACCAAAATCCGTAAGCCCAATTCTAGAGCTTTACGAAGGACAAAGCGGGTTTGGGGCATGGGGCCTTCTACGGCATCAATCAGCAATAGTGCACCGTCTACCATATTTAGCACCCGCTCGACTTCGCCGCCAAAATCGGCGTGGCCGGGCGTGTCTACAATGTTAATTTTGCAGCCACCCCAAGTGATGGCCGTATTTTTGGCCAAAATCGTAATCCCGCGTTCACGTTCCAAATCATTACTGTCCAAGACCCGATCGGTAATGGTTTGCGTGTCTCGGAAGACATTTGCTTGTCTCAACATGCCATCTACCAGTGTGGTTTTGCCGTGATCTACGTGGGCAATGATGGCAATATTGCGGATATTTTCTACTTGTTGCATGAGTCCTCTGTTTTTCTAATCGTTAAACGCACGGTATTATTGTAGCAAATGGTTTCAATAAGTGAGATGAGCAGAGATGACAACCCAACTGATTTTAATTCGTCATGGACAAAGCCAATGGAATCTTGAAAACCGTTTTACTGGCTGGAAAGACATAGACATCAGCGAAAAAGGCTATGAAGAAGCCCAGCAAGCCGGCCAATTGCTGCTTCAGTCGGGCATTCGCCCCGATATTGCTTATACATCGGTTTTAAAGCGGGCCATCCGCACCCTTTGGATTGTGCTAGACGAAATGGATTTGATGTGGATTCCGGTTGTGCGCAGTTGGCGCTTGAACGAACGCCATTATGGAGGGCTGCAAGGCTTAGACAAGGCCGAAACTGCTGCCCAACATGGTGACGAGCAAGTGCATATTTGGCGGCGCAGCTTTGATGTGCCACCCCCACCTATGGCCGATGATGATCCGCGTCACCCACGCAATGATCCACGCTATGCAGACCTAGCACCCGATCAGCTACCCGCCACAGAGTCATTGAAATTAACATTAGAGCGCGTGTGGCCTTTCTGGCAAAGCGATATTTTGCCCCAATTGCAAGCTGGCAAAAATATTATTGTGGCGGCTCACGGCAACAGCTTACGGGCTTTGGTGAAACACCTTGACAGCATTTCTGATGACGATATTCCTAGTCTCGAAATTCCGACTGGCAAACCTATGCGCTATAGCTTTGACGCTAACCTGAACGTTGTCGAGCGCGGCTATTTAGGCGAATAGCTATTGAGTCGGTGAACGGCGAGCAATTTTACCGTATTCATTGACCACATGCGAGGCGTGGGTTTTAGCATCGTTTTTAGCGATGACAGCCCGCGCCTGTGCCATTAACTCCTCTGCCGATACCCCCACAGCTAGCGCCAAGCCTATCGCCGTCACGAATACATCGCCTGCTTCTTCGGCAATATGTTGGGTGTCTTCCCCTAGCTGCGCCGCTTCGATCAACTCGCGCACTTCTTCCTCAAAAATAGGCAATTGCTTGTCTATATGAAAGGCTTGCTCAAACCGATCATAGAGGGCTTGGGTAGAACGAATCAGGTCTTGTAGGGTGTCAGTCATGACTTAAATTCTCCCTTTTGCTATAATCAGCACAAGTGTTCAATCATACAACATCACACCGGAGGAAGCCATGTCAGAACAGCGACCATTGTTGGTTTTAGTGGATGGTCATGCAGTTGCCTATCGGGCCTATTTTGCCTTAAGCAGTGGCAACTTTTCAACCAGCCAAGGCGATCCCACCAATGCCATCTATGGCTTTACCCGTGTTATCCTCGATATTTTGGATGAAAATCCTGATTATTTTGCCATCAGCTTTGATCGGGGCTTAAGTGGGCGCGAAGACCTCTATCCCGATTATAAAGGCACACGCGAAAAAATGCCCGAAGACCTAGAAGCCCAACTGGGTCGCATTGAAGAACTGGTGAGGGCCTTTAATATCCCTGTGTTGGCGCTAGATGGGTTTGAAGCCGATGATGTGATTGGCACTGTTACACGCCAAGCCGAAGCTCAGGGTTGCAACATCCGCATTGTAACAGGCGACCGCGATATTTTACAACTGGTATCGGCCCACACCAAAGTACAGCTACCGAAGCGCGGCGAGCATGATATTGTTTATGATTTGGCCGGCTTTAGCGAACTCTATCCTGCGTTAACCCCTGAGCGCTTGCCCGATCTGAAGGGCTTGATGGGCGATGCCTCAGATAATATACCCGGCGTTAAAGGTATCGGCGAAAAAACCGGCCTAAAACTGTTGGAAGCATACGGCACATTAGAAAACCTATATGACCACTTGGCAGAAATTAAGGGCGCAAACGGCAAAAAACTAGCCGACGGGCGCGACATGGCCTTCTTAAGCAGGCAATTAGCCACCATCATCCGTGATGTGCCGATTCAAGTGGATTTGCAAGCGTGTGTCACGCACGACTATGATCCGTTTGCGGTGGATGCCATTTTTCAAGCACTCGAATTTCGTACCTTTCGGAATCGCTTGCGAAGCCTTCAGCGCGATGACAGCAACAAAAATAGCAGCATAGAAGCCAGCAGCGATGCTATTGAACAACCTGCGCCCACCGCCTTGCCCGACTTTTTGCACCCCCCTGACCTAGAGGTGATCACTGTTATTACACGAGAACAACTGGCCGCCCTAGCCGAAGAACTGAGCCAAGCGGCCTATATTGGCTTTGATACCGAGACAACCGGCGTGGATCAGATGAGTGCCGATCTGGTTGGCATTTCGGTGGCAACCAATGGGCAGCGCGGATATTACATTCCGGTGGGGCATGTGTCGCCCACTAGCAGCCCTGATGACGCGCAAGCCTCGTTATGGGATGAGCCAGCGCCCTATCAGCTACCCTTACAACAAGTCATAGATGCCTTGCGTCCGGCCCTTACCAACCCCAACATCCCTAAAATGGGCCACAACGTTAAATTTGATGCCATCGTGCTACGGCGCTATGGGCTAGCCGTACACCCACTTACTTATGACACCATGATCGCCGAGTGGCTCGTCATTCCTGATACAATTCACTCATTGGGTCTAAAAGAAGTGGCCTCCCAACGCCTGCGCGTAAAAATGACCGAAATACAAGAACTAATCGGCAGTGGCAAAAACCAGCGCAGTTTTGCCCAAGTGCCACTTGAGCAAGCCGCCCCCTATGCAGTAGCCGATGCAGCATTGGTCTTTCCATTGCGCGAGAAAATAGATGCCGAATTAGGGCAATATCCTCAATTGGTCAAGCTATTTAACGAGATGGAAATGCCGCTTGTTCCTGTCATTACTGCCATAGAAATGCACGGCGTTTTGCTCGACATCCCCTATATGCAGGCGGTTGGAATAGAGCTAGCCGAGCGTATGGCCAAACTAGAACAAGACATTTTCTTAGAAAGTGGCTATGGCGAATTTAACATCAACAGCACCCAACAATTAGCCGATGTGTTGTTTGGCAAATTGGGGCTGCCCAGTAAGGGCATTAAGCGCACCAAAACAGGCAAATACTCGCTCACTGCCGATATTTTAGACACATTGATCGAGCTACATCCAATCATCCCTAAAATATTAGACTATCGCCACCTGCAAAAACTAAAAAGCACGTATGTGGATGCAATACCCGCATTGGTCAATCCTAAAACAGGGCGCGTACACACCTCCTATAATCAAACCGGGGCCTCCACCGGACGTTTTTCGTCTAGTGATCCAAATTTGCAAAATATCCCCATCCGCACCGAAGAAGGCCGCCGCATTCGGCGTGGCTTTATCGCCCCCGAAGGCTATCAGTTGCTATCGGTAGACTATTCTCAGATTGAGTTGCGGATTTTGGCTCATATCTCTGGCGATAAGACATTAATCGAAGCCTTTGAACAAGGACAAGACATTCATGCCAGCACCGCCGCCGCCGTCAATCGCATTCCAATCGAGCAAGTGACTTTTGAACAGCGTAGTTTTGCTAAAGCTGTCAACTTTGGCTTGATGTATGGCATGGGTGCTTTTCGGCTGGCCCGCGATTCTGAGCTAACGCATGGGGAAGCAAAAGATTTTATCGAGGCCTACTTTCAGCAATTTCCCGGTGTCAAGCGCTATTTGGACGAGAGCAAGGCCTTTGCTACACGAGAAGGATATGTAGAAACACTGATGGGCCGGCGGCGCGGCTTCTCAATTTTGCAAAATTTAAATACAAGCCATGTCCATCGTCAACGTGCCGAGCGTGAAGCAATCAACATGCCCATTCAAGGCACTGCTGCCGACATTTTGAAGATCGCCATGTTGCGGTTGCACGATATTTTGCAGCAAGAAGGCCACGATGCACAGATGATTTTACAAGTACACGACGAATTGGTACTAGAGGTGGCTGAAGATCAAGTAGAAACAGTTATGCCGTTGGTAAAAGACGTGATGGAGTCGGCTATGGAACTGAAAGTGCCGTTGCGGGCCGATGGTCGCATCGGCCCCAATTGGCTTGAAATGAAAGCGTATGTATCGTAGTTAGGACGGCACAGGAAGATTACAGGCGTTAAAGGCCGTCACATAATTTTCAGGGGCAATGTATGGCGATCCAAATTCGGCAAATAGCTCATAACTCCGGCGCAAGGGATCGCCCGCAAATTGGCATTGCCCCAGTTGGGTATAAGAACGCCCCAGCAAGTACCAGTCATAAGCATTGGTCGAGCCAAGTTCGGTGGTTGCCAAGCGCAACAAATCACGCGATTCTTCATAGTCGTTGCTAACCTGATATTGCAGCCATCCCATTGGTGACACGCATAACAAATAGCGCGGATTAACCCCCAAACACCGCGAGTACAAATTGAGGGCTTGGGTGGTTTCGCCCACGCTAAAATAAGCCAACGCCAATGTAGAGAGCAATATAATATCACGCGGCGAGGTAAGCAGCGCATCTTCTAATAACTCGATTTGGCGCTGGGGTTGGCCCAACAAGCTATAGGTGCGGGCAATTTCGATAGAAATATAGCTGTGGCTGGGCATAATTTGGCGGGCTGTCTGATAGGCTTCAAGGGCATCGTCATAATTCGCGTCTACACTAGCCAAATAGCGGGCATAGTTGCGCCACACTTGGGCGCGGGTTTCGTTGTCTCCACCTCGATTATTAATGTCTGTCAAGGCTTCATCAAACAACGAACGGGAGAGTTCGGGGCGGCCCAAGTTGCGATAGATATTCGCCAAGACGGCTTTAGCCATGGTGTAGTTGGGATCAATTTCGAGGGCACGTTGGGCATAGGGCAGACCCAAACCATGCTGCAAACCCCAGTCCAGCGTCATGGCCATAGCCGTCCAGCCCAACGGCGATTCTGGGTTGGCGGCAATAGTGCGCTTCGACATGTCTAGGGCAGCATCAATGCGGGGTTGGTTTTCGCCAAAACTAGAGGTAATGACCAAGGTATAGGCCACCCGAAAATGTAACTCGACATCATTGGGGCGGCCTCTCAGCGCGTTTGTACAGTTCGTAATCACATCTTCTAAGTTGCCCACCAGATAGGCGTTGTCGCAAGCGACAACATCGCCCCGCACGTCAAGTGTAGCAGTTGGCTCTGCCGGAAAAGCATCAGCTCGTATCGTGTTAATCTCGTTTTCCACATTGGAAGCAAAATTCGACGCGCCCGCACGAAATGTGATTGGGTTTTGCATAACACTATAGGCAAGGCCAACAATGGCAAATGTCGCCAACATCAGCCAAAACGAACGCCGTTGCAGCAAACTTTTGCGGCGATATTGCGCTTTGGGCAAATATTTCTTAGGGACACGTAACTGCACGATACTTGCTCCGACAACAACTCAATAGATACCAATGGGCGGCAAGGGCGTGGGGCTGGGCGGGATTCGTGTGGGAATTTGATCGAGCGTGATGTTCTCGTCCACTTGGGCACACAATTGCAGTCCTTCCATCGCCAGTTCTTGGGGACGTTCAGTGGGTGTATCCAGCAAAAACGTCTCTTGCAACAATGGCAGCGCCAAATCACAGCGATCTAAGCGATAGTAAGCCAAGCCATGCAAAAAGTAACACTCTGGCAACCGATCTTCAAACACCCACCCTTGCAGTTCCATCAAATCTACACAGGTCTGAAACGACTCAATCGAGCCTTCATAGTTGCGGCGCGTATAGCGCACCATACCCAACTGCCGATGGGCTTCTGGAAAGTTGCTGTCTAGCTCAATCGCTTGCTCACATGACTCTTGGGCCAGCGCGTCCTCACGTTGGCGGAAGAAGGTCTCGCATTTGCGTGTCCATGCTTTCACATTGCGCGGATCACTCGCCAAAATACGGTCGTAGGCTTGAATGGCGGCCTCGTAATTGTCGAGAATAATGTAATAGGGAGCAAGTTCAAAATAAAGCGCATACAAACGCGGATGAATGCTAATAGCGGCTTGGTATTGTTGAATAGAGGCCGTGTAGTTGCCTGTAAAAGCCAGCGCTAGGGCCAAAGCCCGGCGTGCATCTACACTGTTGGGGTCAATCTCTACGGCAAGGGCTGCTTGCTCTTGGGCCGAGGCATAGCGGCCTTGGTCATAATAGGCTAAGGCTAGGTAAGCGCGGGCTTCGGCCCAACGTGGCGCATATTCGGTGGCGTTTAGAGCTGCCG
>CAZLPC010000014.1:0-18024 GCA_964561305.1 uncultured Anaerolineae bacterium | reverse complement strand
TAGGCCGGCAACATACCACCTTCACCGGGTTTGGCCCCTTGCCCTACCTTAATCTCTAGTACATACGCCGAGTTAAGGAACTGTGCGTTTACGCCAAAGCGTCCCGATGCCACTTGTTGGCCGCGGTTTTGAATGTTGCGGCCCAGCATATCGGGCAACTCGCCACCTTCACCGTTGATGCAGAGGATATTGAGTTTTTCGGCCGCTTCGGCATAAGCCCGGTAGGCCAATTCGCCTTGCGATCCAAACGACATGGCACTGATCATCACAGGCAAATCATGGACATCTATCCCCAAATTGACCGTATCAGGGTCAATATTTGCCCCTACTGCCTTAAAATCGAGGGTATGGCGCAAGGCCACCGGAATTTTTTCAGTTAGCTCGCGGTAGACCTTGATAAACTCCTCTACTGTCATTTCGCCCGTGGCTACGGCTTCAGCTTTTTTCCAAAATTTGGGATAGAAGCGATCAATATGGGCGACAGTGCCGGGTGTTTCGCCACGAATTTCTGCACCGCGCACCGCTGCTTCGGTATTGAGACGCTCCCATGTTAGGCCAATATTTGCTGTGCCAAAATAGTTCGGCGTTTCCAGCAGTGCCGCAACATCCGGAGCAATCCCAATCGAGCTAAAGACGCTGCCATAGCCGCGTAACTCGTGGCAACCAATGGTCGAGATCACTTTTTCTAGCCCAACGGTCAGGTTTTTCAGCACGCGCTTTTGAGACTCAATAAGCTCATCTGCTGATGTTTGGCTATAGCTTTGTTTGTCGGCGCCAATGGCAACTAGCAACATAGCATAAGGATTGATGGCATCGGCCCCCAGCCCAAAGAGCAATGCTACGTCGTGCAAAGAGCGCACCGCCGAACTGCGGACGACCAACGCCACCCGCCGCCGCAAGTTAAAATCGGCATTGGCCCGCGAGAGGGCCTTATCTACGACAGATGTTGCCAAATGCGGATCGAGCCAATTTAGGCCAAATTCTACTGTTTCGGCATCGTCTAAGAATATGCACTGAGCGCCTTCAAGTGCAGCCGCCACAGCTTGCGCGGCCAACCGATCCAACGCCAGTTGCACTGTCTCGTCATGATGCACACCCAGTGTCAAAATGGCATAGTGGCCACCAAATTCGGCAGCAATCTGCTCAATGCTGGCTGTGCCAAGATAGTTGGCAATTTTCTGGCCTACTTCGGCCCCGCCTAACTCAACATGTCCGCCCGACAGCAAAGGGGTATCGAGTTCGATCACAATATCATCAGGATGGGGGGCCATGCCCACTTGGGGGCGTGCGCCGAGGATGGTGCGCGTCGAAAAGGCCTCCGACTCGCGCTCACGGTCAATTGAAGGATTGGTGACCACGGCAACGGTCTCTTTGAAAAAGTCGGCAATATTGACACGGTGCCGCGCCAATGCCGCCAGTGGCCCATCATAGCCCAAAGAGCCAACTAGATCTTTGCCGCTTTCGACCATAGACTTAATTTCTTGCAGATGCTCTCGGTTCCAGCCACTAGCCGCTAGCACGCTAGAAGTCACCTTTGTTTCGGCCACCCGATAGGGGACGGTGGCTGGCAGGGTTAAGGGTGCGGCTTCCATCAGCGCCACATCACCATAGTTTTCTTGACGAGGTGCGGGAGGCATCAGATTTGGGGTCATAGGGGTGGTTTCTACGCGCACCCGTGGCCCCCACGAGGCCCAGTAGCGCTCGGCAAATTGGGGCACTTCGCGTTGGAAAGCTTGTTTCATAACATGTTGCCGAATGTCGTCGTGGTTGAAGATTTCAACTTTTTGGCCACGAGTAATGCGGGCTGCCATTTTTTCGCCGGGAGCCAGTGGGCGGGCATCGGCTACCATCGTCTCTAGCGGCACAACGCCACGCTCAGAGCTAAAGATATATTCTTTTTCGGTGTCCATAAACCACATCGGGCGCAGACCCAACGCATCCACACTAATAATCGCCAAGTCATCATAGCGGGCGATTATCGCCGCTGGTCCTTGGGCATAGGGTCCAAAAGATTGCCGCAGGCGTGTATAAACTGCTTGTAAAGCGTCAGGCATGTGGGCCACCTCGTGCGGCACAGGCGGAAAGATCATTTCCATTGCCTCGACTACTGTTAGGCCATAATCGACACACAAAGTTTGTAATGTGCGATCAATGTCTTGCGAGTCAGAATTATAGGGGTCAATCACGGCCCCAATTTGACGGGCTTCTTGGCGGAAGCGTTGAATCGTATTAATTTCGCCGTTGTGTCCCAACAGTGCAAAGGGCTGCACGCGCTCGAAGCTAGAGGCGGTGTTTGTGGAATAGCGGGCATGGCACAACGCCATAGCAGTTGAATAATTGCGGTCTTGCAAGTCGGGATAAAAGCGCGGCAAGGCCTCGACAGAGCCGCGTACTTTATAGACCACGGTTGCATTACTAAGCGAGGCAAAATGTACTGGTAAAGTTGTCTCTAAATGCGTCTGAATTGCAAATAAGCGTTTATTCAAATCGTCGGCATGTTCAGCAAAACCCGCTAACTGAATAAATTGCGGGGCAACAGCCCGCCCTTGCCGCCCCAGTGCCTCTATACGAGTGCGGCCCGGTGTATCGATCAATAAATTTAAACCCTCATTATTAAAAGCAATACTCAACTGGTGACCAATGGTTTCATAATCGGCATCTTGTGGCACAAAACAATGCCCCACCCAAAAACGCGAATCGGTGGCGATAGAAGAGCGCAAGCTGGCTGCACTTAGACGCTGGGCCCAAATTTGGCGGGGAATATCGGTTTGTACACCTGCGCCGTCACCTTCGCCATCCACAAAACCTGTGCGGTGGCCCATGCGTGCCAAGGCCTGCAATGCCCGTTTCAGTGTGCCGTATGTACTTTCACCGCGTTTACGAATACTGAGGATTAAGGCGCAAGCATCATGTTCTTGACCATAAGGGGCAAAGGCATCGGTGCGAATTGATGGGTGTTGCTGGGGAACGTCCATAATTTATCTCCTGTAATGACATTACAATTTAATTTTAGGTAATCAACGCTGTGCTTTCCTACCTATATGGTGTTTAGAGATGCAAATAGAACAGTGGCGACTGTTCTGGTAAAAAAGGGTACTCTCCATTATGAAGGATGTTTTTACTTTTTGGTTTGTAGAGACACCACAACCCATGAGCGAATATTGTCAACTCATGGGTGAGGTTTCGCCACCAATAGGGTATGCTATCGGTGGCGAGAGATCACTTTCATCACCTTACCTTCGGGAGTCTGCAAACGCCGTGGTGGGGTATGAAAGGGGATCTCCCGCTTTTTTATATATTAATCCATTGCGCCAACGGGAGCGGCCACAGGTGTTGCCGATACTGGGAACAAGCCATGCTCGGCATTGAGGCCCATTTCTTCTTCTTCCTCGCTAACACGCAAGGGGATAACTTTGTTTAGTAGCCACAAAGCGGGGAAAGCGGTGCCAAATGTCCACACGGCTGCTGCGGCAATGCCCAATAACTGCACCATAATTTGGCCGCCGCGGCCACCATCGGCATTGAGATAAGCTTCTTGGGCAAAAATACCAAAAGCCAATGTACCCCAAACGCCTGCTGCCAAGTGAACCGGAATTGCGCCCACCACATCGTCAATCTTAAAACGTAGCAATGCTTGTTCGGCCCCGATGGCAACTGCACCACCCACGCCACCAATAATAACTGCACCAACAGCGTCAGTGGCATGACAGTTGGCGGTAACTGCTACTAAGCCTGCCAAAACGCCATTACCTACTGCGCCAGCTGTGGGATAGCCCGTGATAAACCAGCCCAATAACAACGCAATCACCAAGCCAGCCGCGCCACCCAACAAGGTATTGGCAACGATGCCGGGTACTGCCGAGCTTGCATCTAGTGTGCCTTGATCGGTTACGGTGAACCAAGCCAATTGGCTGCCACCATTAAAACCAAACCAGCCAAACCATAAAATCACTACGCCGAACATAGCTAGGGGCAAGTCAGAGCCGGGCATATCGTTGGGCGTGCCGTCTTCGTTAAACCGGCCTTTGCGTGCGCCCAAAACCAGCAACGCTGCCAAAGCCACCCAACCACCAACACTGTGAACAACCGTCGAGCCCGCAAAATCGGTAAAGCCGCGCTCGGCCAGCCAACCACCATTCCATACCCAGTGACCATAAACGGGATAGACAACACCCGAAATAAGCACCACCACAGCTAAATAGCTCGAAAACTTCATGCGGCCAGCCACTGCACCAGACAAGATGGTAACGGCTGTGCTGGCAAACACCGCTTGGAAGATAAAGGCAATACCCAACTCGCCGCCGCCTTGGCCTACATCGGGCAAGAAGTTGTCGGTGCCGAATAGGCCGCCTTCGGTTGCGCCATACATAATGCCGAAGCCAATGGCCCAATAGAGCAAAATTGAGAGGCCAGCATCGGTTAGATTTTTAACTCCTACGTTAACGACGTTCTTTTTCTCACTTAAGCCGACTTCTAGTGCTAAAAAGCCGCCTTGCATGAGGAACACGAGCACTGTAGAAATGAGTAACCACAATATGCCGACATTTAAGACGATAATTTCGGTATTGGCATCCATTTTGAAACACTCCTAAAAAATTTTAGATACTCAAAATTAGATTGTGTTTTGAAAGCGATAAAGGCGACAACTGATGATGTAGGTGGGCCGGACATGCCGGCCCAAAGGCGAAATTACACAGTAGCAATAAACTGCACTTTAGATGTCAAAGTACAGGAAAAATTCGTAAGGATGTGGGCGCAAACGGATGGGATCAACCTCGTTGCTACGTTTATAATCCACATAGTTTTCAAGGAAATCGGTCGTAAACACGCCACCGGCCAGCAAGAACTCATAATCTGATTCCAAAGCATCTAGGGCTTCGCCTAGTGATGAAGGAACCGAGGGGATGTTGGCCAATTCTTCAGGGGAAAGGTGATACAAGTCAACGTCTGTGCCATCACCGGGATCAATTTGGTTTTTGATGCCGTCCAAGCCAGCCATCAACAGCGCCGAAAACGCCAAATAGGGGTTTGAGGAGGCATCTGGACACCGGAACTCGATGCGCTTGGCTTTAGGGCTGTTGCTATACATCGGGATACGCACGGCTGCCGAACGGTTACGGCTAGAATAGACCAAGTTTACGGGTGCTTCAAAGCCGGGCACTAAACGGTGATAAGAGTTGACAGTGGGAGCTGTAAGGGCCAACAAAGCTGGGGCGTGCTTCAGCAAGCCACCAATATAATATTTGGCAGTTTGGCTTAGGCCGGCATAGCCACTTTCATCAAAAAACAGAGTGTTGCCGTCTTTCCACAAACTTTGATGAACGTGCATACCAGAGCCATTATCGCCAAACAGAGGCTTGGGCATAAATGTAGCGGTTAGACCATAGCGCCGGGCCACGTTTTTGACGATGTATTTATACAGCATCAGGCGGTCGGCGGTGTTAACCAGTGTCCCAAACTTAAAGTCAATTTCGGCTTGGCCGCCAGTGGCTACTTCGTGATGATGGGCCTCAACTTCAATGCCAGCTTGTTCCATCAACAGCACCATTTCGCTGCGGATGTCTTGGTAAATGTCGTTGGGGGGCACAGGAAAGTAACCCTCTTTGGGGCGCGGTTTATAGCCCAAATTGGGGCCTTCTTCGCGGCCTGTGTTCCATGAGCCTTCAGGCGAATCTAAGAAATAATAGCCATGATTGACCCCTTGGCTATAGCGCACATCACTAAACAAGAAGAACTCGGCTTCTGGTCCAAAGAAGGCTGTGTCGGCGATACCTGTTTCTTGCAAATAGGCTTCGGCGCGTTTGGCAATATAGCGCGGGTCGCGGCTATATAGCTCTCCTGTAATAGGGTCTTTGATATTGGCAATTAGTACCAATGTGGGGTGCGATGTAAACGGATCAAGATAAGCCGTTTCAGGATCAGGAATGACGAGCATGTCGCTTTCATTAATTTGTTGGAAACCCCGAATGGATGAGCCATCAAAACCCAATCCATCTTCAAAGGAATCCGCGTCAAACACGCCAACCGGAACGGTAAAATGTTGTTGCATACCCGGCACATCTGTGAAACGCACATCAACAAATTGAATGTTGTGTGCTTCAATGGCAGATATAACATCAGCAGGGGTTTTACAATTTAAAGGCATTGGAAAAATCTCCTTAAAACAGAACTATGTAAAAATTGATCACTGGTGCAAAACCCGCACCAGAAAACGA
Source organism: uncultured Anaerolineae bacterium (assembly GCA_964561305.1). Taxonomy (GTDB): domain Bacteria; phylum Chloroflexota; class Anaerolineae; order Aggregatilineales; family J027; genus J027. The sequence goes on along the minus strand of CAZLPC010000014.1, from coordinate 11,809 downwards.
AAAACAACATCATCAGTAAATGGGACATAAAGATGTCAAAATCCCACTCTGGTCAAGCTGCAAATTTGATGGTATTCTACTTGTCCTTGTCTTTCGGGGAACTGCGAGCGTCGCATTTTGGCGAACTAAATGATGGCAGACGTTACGCGGTTCCTTTGTGTTGTTATTGGCTTGTAACAACATATCGGGTATAATACCGCACATCTTCGTAATTTTGCCACTGTATAAAACATACAAGCCTTACAAATCATAAGTCCACATCAACACAAAAGCGCATAAAACCTATAAATCTTTTGTGACAAAAGCAACTCGGCCTTAAATTTTTTAAGAATTGCGTTAAATGGGTTTAAATTTGTGAAGTGAGCAGCCGTGTTAAGCTAATTTATCTATTTTGCACAAATATCAGACAATGGGTTTACTGTCATCGTTTCCCCATGCTTTCCAAGACCCATCATACAAGGCAATATTGCTAAATCCTGCCAAACGCAGCGCCAATAACCCATAGCTCGCCGAAACACCTCCATTGCAATAGGTCACAATGTTTTGTGATGGATCGGTTATGCCAATTTTAATGAATTGTTGATGCAATTGCTCTGGTGGAAGCATGGTGCCATCGGCGTTTAGAAACTGAGAACGCGGCAAGTTGATAGCGCCGGGAATGTGGCCTGCGCGTGTCGCCCGCGATGCTTGGCCAGCATACTCGCCTTCTGATCGCACATCTAATAAGATTGTAGTATTGCTGTCTAAAGTCGCTAATATCTCAGCATCGGTATAAATCCATGCAGGATTAGGAATTGCTTTGATGTTAGTGGGGGCAATGGATGGCATATCTGAGGTTGTCGGTCGGCCTTCAGCTAGCCACTTTTGCCAACCGCCATCTAATACTGCAACTTGCGCGTGCCCATAATAATTGAGCGCCCACCATAGCCGCGCTGCAAACATACCATTGGCATCATCATAAGCCACCACTTGGGTGCTGGGCCCAAGTCCCAAGCGTTGCATCACGCCACTAAAACGTTCGGGCGGCGCAATACGGGCATGGCGTGGGTCAGTTGGATCAGTGATCTCTTGCACCCAATCTACAAAAACAGCATTGGGCAGATGGCTTTCTATGTAGTCGGCATAATGATTAAAATAGTGGGGCGGCGGTTGGGTGGCGGGCAATACATGCCCCCGAATATCTACCACACGCATATTTTTATCATCAAGATGAGCTGCCAGCCACGCTGTACTAACCAATAATTGTGGGTTATCCATTGTGAATGTCCTCTTTATTTAGATGCCGCGTGGGACACGACACCCCGAAAGTGTGACCATATAGGTTAGCTCAAAGTCGCCATCGGCAGTGGTATAGGTTTGCATTTCGCCAGCGTTCCACCAGTTGTCAGCATACAGATATAATGTGTCATCGGTAATCACATCGTTGCTTGCCACTTTGTCGCGTAGAACCGACACGCCCGACTCAATTACGCCATCCACAAAAGTACCAATGCCGCCTAATGCTCCAATGGCATTGCCTACACCTGATAACACATCATCAAGATTTACGCCAAAAATAGAGGGTAATTCATCTATTTCAATGGCAAATATTTCAATGGTTATCGTTTCGGTGGCGGGCAAGCTATAGATAAAGCCCTCTAGTTCACGGGTCTCGCGCACATCTAATTTCACAAAGCTATCATCAGGATCATAGCGATCAATTACCAATTGACCATTGCTGACCGAGATAACCACTTTTACTTCCATAAGCCCATCAAATAGGCCATCGCCCATATCTGCCAATACACGATAGCGTAAAATCTTCAGGTTAAAGCGGCATGTATTCTCATCTTGGGCCTCAACTGCCGCAGGCGCGGGCATTGCTAGCCACACGCCACCAACCAACCACACACTCAATATCAATTGAAAAATCTTACGCATTGTATTGTTTCTCCCTGTTATTGTTTAACAATCCACATATATTGATAAGGTTCTAAGACGATGTATCCGTTTTCTGATAGGGGTGTTGTATTGCTGATCAGATCGATCACATCAAGCCGCATCCCTTGGGCTGTTAGCATCTGAACATCCAATTGTTGGAGTTGATCGCCGAAATTGGCTAGCACCAATACACGGTCGGCTGTACCAAAACCACGTAAATAAGCAAACACATGCGGGTTATCGGTGTATATCAGTTTCATATCTTGATTGGCCAAGCCAACCAACGCTTGCCGAAGCGCGATCAATTGTCGAAAGTTAGCAAAAATACGTCCTTCTAGTGTTTTGGGATCGTTGCGGCGGGCGCTTTGGGCCCAGTTGGTGGTGGGCCGATGCACCCAACGGTTATCCGCAGCTTTGGCGGGATCATTTTCATAGGTGTAATCGTTCAGCACCCCAATTTCATCATTTAGATATAACAACGGAATGCCGCCAATGCTGAAAATGATGCTATGAATGAGACCAATGCGGCGTAATGCTTGCTCAGTTGCGAAAGCATCGTTTGTCTCTTGGGCTGCCTCTAGGCCCCCTAACGAGGCCGTCATGCCGCTGATCCGCATATCGCCAGTTTTGGGGTTATAGTTAAATGGTAAACCGCGTGCAAAGCTGCCTTCAAACTGGCCGGTATAAAATTGATTCAAAAATTGGCGGTGATCATAGCCATTAATGCCCACTTGGGCGGCATCTTCATCGGCGAAACCCCACCCAATATCATCATGACAGCGCACATAATTCACCCATGCACATCCCGTCGGCACTTGATAGCGATGCTGCATGGCTACATATAACATATCCGTTTTGCGGGTGGCCAGTGCATCCCACAATAACACCATCAACAAGGGGTGATAGGATAGCTGACACTCTTTGCCAGCCTTGTCACCTGTGCCAAAATAGCGTGCCACCTCATCAGGATGAACAATGGCCTCAGATTTTAGCAACAACGCAGGTGCAACCACCTTTAGCAAAGCAGCATAGGCTTGGATGATGGTATGGGCTTGGGGCAAATTTTCGCAGCTTGTCCCTAGTTCCTTCCATGTAAACGCCACCGCATCTAGCCGCAACACCTCGATACCGTTGTTGGCCAAAAAAAGCATTTCGCCTAGCATCTCACGGAATACATCGGGGTTACGATAGTTCAAATCCCACTGAAAAGTGTTAAAGGTTGTCCAGACCCACCGATCTATCTTGGGTTGATAGGTGAAACTGCCCGGCGCTTGTTCCGGAAAAATTTCACGTAGATGCGCCTCATATTGATCGGGCATGGTGCGATCAGGGAACATATAATAATAGTGCTGATAATGCCGATCGCCAGCGAGAGCTTTTTGCGCCCATTCATGCTCATCAGAAGTGTGATTATAGACAAAATCTACCACTAAGCTAATGCCACGCGCCCGCAGTGCAGTGGCCAGTTCGGCCAATTCTTCCATTGTACCCAACGGTGGGTTCACTTCACGGTAGCTGCTAACTGCATACCCACCATCATTGTTGTCATCGGGCGCTTTAAATAACGGCATTAGATGAAGGTAGGTAAGCCCTAGCTCTTGAAAATAGGGGATTTTTTCGCGCACGCCTGCTAAATTGCCAGCAAATAAATCTATATATATCACGCCGCCGATCATTTTTTGCGACTGAAACCACATCGGATCAGCTTCGCGCTGACTATCAAGCTGACGCAAATGACTAGAACGCTCGGTATAATAGCTGGCCGCCGTTAGTAAAACTTGTTCAAGATGATAATAAAAATCGTAGTGTGTGCCATAAAGGGTCAAGAGTGCCTCTAAAATATCGGGCATTTGGGTTTGTAGGCGGGCAAAAAATAAATGTTGGACATCATGTGGCAAGGTAGCTAGGGTCGGGCGTAGCCGATGCTCCAAGCGTTCAAAAGCCAACTCTGCTCTATACCGTAAATCAGCATGATCCATAACCTACTTAATCCTTTTAAGTGATGCAAACGCTTAGTTTCTCTCTACTATCTTAGCAGATCAAAACAGGTTTAAAGTGAAAAGACCGCACATTTAGGGTGTACGGTCTTAAAAAGTGCCTGAAGGATATGAATTAGCGCGTAAAGGTTGAACTGCCGCCAAAGGTGTCGCGGGGAAGCTTGATACCAGCGCTATCGAATTTCTCGGCGAATTTGGGGCGTAGACCAGTTGGCATCAGAATACCGCCACCTTCTGCGCTGGCAGCCAAGGGTTTTTCGCCGGGTTGCGTATACACAAAAACGTCTTGAAGGGTCACAAATTCGCCTTCCATGCCTTGTAGCTCAGTAATTTGGGTGATTCGGCGGCTACCATCTTTTAGGCGGGCTTGCTGCACAAACATGTGAATGGCCGAGGCGATTTGGGCCCGCACCACCTTTAGTGGTAAATCCATGCCTGCCATCAGCGTCAGGGTTTCTAGGCGGGCCACTGCATCGCGGGGGGTGTTGGCATGAACAGTCGTTAAAGAGCCGTCGTGTCCTGTGTTCATGGCTTGTAGCATGTCTAGGGCCGCGCCGTCCCGAATTTCGCCTACCACAATCCGATCTGGGCGCATCCGCAATGCACCTTTCACCAAGTCACGGATATGTAAGGCTCCTTCATTAGTGCCTTTCATAGGGGGACAGGTTTCTAGGCGCACCACATGGCGTTGTTGAAGTTGTAGTTCTGCCGAGTCCTCGACGGTCACAATCCGTTCGGTTTGAGGAATAAAAGAACTGAGGACATTAAGCAAAGTCGTTTTGCCCGACCCTGTTCCACCCGATACGACAATATTGAGATGTATCTGTACGCAAGCCTTTAAGAACATGGCCACCTCTTCTGACATAGAGCCAAAGCGCACCAAGTCTTGCCAGCTTAGGGGTTGTTCTGGAAATTTACGGATGGTCATGGTTGTACCCATAAGGGCCGAGGGCGGCATAATCAAATGGACGCGGCTGCCATCGGGCAAGCGGGCATCCACCATAGGATTGGCGCGATCAAAAGTGCGTTGCATGGGGCGCACGATGCGTTGGGCCACCCATTGAATGTGGTCTTCATCATCAAAAACGAGTTCGGTTTCAGCGAGCCTGCCCTTAAATTCGGCAAAAATCATCTCTGGGCCATTGACCATAATTTCACTAAAAGAGCGATCTTGCACCAATGACTCGATAGCGCCAAAACCCAATAAATCTTTGAGTAAGGCCTCTTCGAGTTCTTGATACTCCTCGCGGCTAATTTGGATATTGGCTTTTTGCAACATTGTTCGTAGGCGCTCGATAACCACTTGCCGATGTTCGGGGACTGTTATTTTCATATCGTCGAATTCATCAGGGGAGGCCAGCATCTTCGCCCGCAAACGCTTACGCAACTCGGCTACTTTAGGGCTAGTGCGCCGTTTTTGGGGTGGCATGTTTACTGATGCTTGTGATTCGGCTGGTTTTTCTGCCGCTGGAACTGACTGGGATGGCAGCGATGATTCTAGGTCTTGGCCAAGTGCTGACATCAGATTGCCACGTTTTGATGACTTGTCTGGCGGTGGTGGTTGCTGGCGGTTCCTGCCCATACAACATAATCTCCCTAACATGCTGAACTATAGTATCTAGTGTATGAGAGTTAAGCAAAAGTCGCAAGAAAATAGATTTAATATCCAGAAAAAATTCATAAATCATCAATCATTGATGATAGATTGGTCTTGGGCAACACTGCCCAAGACCGGTGTGCTTAGTTCGCAGAAGGTTGTGCAGGTGGCAAAATATAGGCTGTGCGGGCATCTTCCATAAACTGAGTGCTACCAGTGCTGCCATCGGGCAACACCACGCTTTCTTTGATACGTGTTTCCATCAGTTGGCCGTCGCGAAGCTCGTGTACCACGTCGGCTTCTTGAATCACTTGGGGGTCGTGGCTAACAATGACGACCGTAATTTCGCGCTCGACAACCAAGCGACGCATTAAATCGAGGATGCGGCGGCCTGTGCGGGTGTCTAGTTGGCCGGTAGGTTCGTCGGCGAGGATGAGGCGTGGGCTAGAGGCCAGCGCTCGTGCAATGGCGACCCGTTGTTGCTCGCCACCCGATAGCTCATAGGGGCGGTGTTTAACCCGATGCGATAGCCCCACCCACTCTAGGGCTTCGGCTACGGCTTGTTCGCGCTCGAAAGGATTGGCCCCACGCATTCTTAGCGGGATACCGACGTTTTCGGTGGCGCTTAAAAGCGGCATCAACCCAAAACTCTGAAACACAAAGCCAATTTCGTGCAGCCGCATTTGCAGGCGTTCTTGCTCGTTAAGCGCGGCCAAGCGCCGCCCCAAGATGTGAATGTCACCCTCGGTGGCATCATCCAAACCAGCCAACAAGTTGAGTAGTGTGGTTTTGCCTGAGCCCGACCGACCGACAATAGCTGTAACAAATCCCGGCCATATATCTAATGATACATTGTTGACTGCATGAATATCTTCACCTTCTAGGTGATAGATGCGGTGCAGGTTTTGAATACTGATAATGGGTTCTAGCCCACTAGAAAAGCCGTTGCTCATAAGGTCAAAATCCTATCTGGTTAATTAACGGTCTCGGTCTCAGTATCACGTTGCGGAAAGACCTCAACCCGATCTTGTTGGAGGCGTAAACGCACGCGGTCTTCCATATCTAGGGCATCAATATAGGCTTCGGGTAGTTGCAAGCGCCCTGAACGGTCTAAAATGACGTATTCTTCATCAGAAACCAGCATATCACCTTCGCGGCGGCGCAAAATTTCGGTGCTGGTACGGCCATCGCGCATCCCCACAACGCGATCTACGCGGCTAGCGACGTGCATATCGTGGGTAACGATGATGATGGTGACACCCAACTGATCACGGAGTTCGCGCATAACAGCAAAGATAATTTCGGCGGCTTCGCTGTCTACTTCGCCTGTAGGTTCGTCAGCCAATAGCAAACTAGGCTTATTAGCCATACCCACTGCAATGGCCACCCGTTGTTGCTCGCCACCCGACAGGCGGTCGGGGCGATGTTCAAGGCGGCTGCCCAGCCCGACGCGCTCTAGCAAGTCGGTGGCGCGTGCCCGTCGTTCGCGGCGGGGTGTACCGTTTAGGGCCATAGGTAGCTCGACATTTTCTTGGGCAGTAAGATATGGCAGCAAATTGCGGGCTGTTTGTTGCCACACAAAGCCAACCTCGCGCCTCCGATAGAGGGTTTGCTCACGGCGAGATAGCTCTAGGAGGTTATAGTTGCCCACATGCACATTGCCGGCCGTGGGCACATCTAGCCCGCCTAAAATATTCATAAGGGTAGACTTGCCCGACCCCGATGGGCCGATGACGGCCATCATTTCGCCTGCGTCAATCCGCAGGTCTAGCCCTTGTAGGGCTACGACCTCCAGATCAGCGATTTTATAGATTTTGACCAGATTTTCGCACTCGATAAAGGTACTCATCACACGCTATTCCTCAATATTTCTCGTTTTGATAACCAACGCGGGCCTATTCTTCACCCAAGCGCAATACTTGATTCACACTCATCTGGCGCAACCACAACGCCGTAAATATCAACAATATCACGAAACCCATCATCAACGTAAATATCAATATCAAAACGCTGAGGATCGGCACTTGCAGGGTTGCCCCACCCACCAAAGACAAGAAGGGCAACAACAGATAGGCCAAGCCCGCCCCTAATATGCTTCCTATAATGATAGCAGGAATAACGAGGGTAATTTGCTCAATCAGCAACATTTGCCAGATATTGTTTGCATTCCAGCCCAACGAGCGCAACACGCCAAATGTAAACGAGCGTTGCTTGGCTGTTACAACAATATAGAAGGCAAAATCGAGCAGACTTAGGATAAAGCTAACCCAAAAGCCCGCAAAAAGCATCCCGGCCACACCACTGGGCAATGGATCGCGCAGAATAGCGCTAAAGCGTTCCCATGCAAAGGTCGAGGTGCTGACGATTGTTAACTGATCCAGTTGTGATTGCAGCGCTGCCGAAGGTTGGCGTTGATCAAGTTGTAGCCACACTTGATTTGCATCTACAATATTTACCCGCGAGGATTGCCCCAGCAATAGCTGATTAAGCAACACTTGGGCAGCTTCATAAGGCAGCACCACAAAAAAGCGCTGATTGATGTTTGCATCGTTTAGGGTGGGGAAATTATCAGCAATTGCCACCACTTCAATGCCCATGCTCAAAGTGCCGGTTGGCAAGACAACATTAAAGTCATAGAGACTGCCCACTTCTAAATCGGGCGCATTGGCACGGGTGTCTATCTGCGTAAACTCATCCGATATAATGGCTGGCAAGCGTGGAAAAGCGTGCGAATTGAACGACAAACTCGGCTCATTGTCGCCGGGCCGCAAGCGGCGCGTATAGGTTAGCGCCAACGCAGCCTGACCGTCATAAATAGGCTGGCCATCGGGCATTACATTTACAAACGAGAAACCATCTACTGCTAGGTTGCTATTGTTGGTATCAAGTATCCACTGGGCAGGATTTGGGACCGTGCTGATGGCTTGGGCCCACAGTGCCGTATTTTCTTGCTCATTGATGATCGATGCCGTGCCGTTGCTATCTAGCGTTTGCCAATAGTCGAGATAGATGGTGTGTGTGAAACTGCGCTCTAGCAAAGTGCTTTTAACACCTACTTGCCAAAGCTTTAATGGCAAGACGGCCCCAGTTGGCAATTGCCCGCTAAAGGTAAGCCATTGATCGGTGGGGGTGGGGGGCAAGACCGTGTTAGTCTGCTGGCCAGATACATCAACATTAATGACGTTTTGAGTTAGCTGAATGCGATAGGGTACACCCAGTGCATCTTGTACATAAGCCATAACGATAACCGTGGGCGGAATAGTAGGAATGGTATCATCGCTAACCGATGGCAATACCCGTATTTCTGATGCCGACCACACTTGCACCTGAAGTTGTGCTGCATCGGGCGAAAGCTCTACCCCTGATAAGGTGAACGGGGTATCTGGTAGTGTGCTATACTGATCAGCTAACTCTGGAAAAGCCTCAATAAAAGTATCCATATCCACACCGATAATGGTGACATCGCCGCGTGTCGAGCGTGCAGGTTGCCCCTGTACACTGATCACTGGCACGGCGTGGCTTACACCATCAAGGCGCGACCAGTCAAATTCGCTATAGCGTCCGGCTTGGGCATTTAGATCAAGCCGCGCTGCGCCGCCGGTTTCTTCTAGTGCGGTCTGCCAACCACCGACATCGCGGGTTTTTTGGAGGCCAAGGCTGGCTGTGCCCAATGCCAATGTGCCAATCAATAATAACACCAATTGGGCATAATGGCCGGGGTCGCGCTCGACATTCCACACTGCCAAAGGTGTGGCCAATTTATGATTGCGCGTCGTATAGTAAGAAATGGCCTTCATCAAAAGCGGAAAGATACGCAGCCACAACAAGGCAAAGCCTGTAAGAATGAGGGCCGGCGCAATAAGGTTAAAAGGATCGGATAAGCCGCCTTGGGCCGACGCATTGTCGGCGATAAACCGAATGACTCCGGCTGGATCGCGGACAAGATCACGTAGTAAATCACTTAGACTGCGGTCGCCACTTACGGTCAAATATAAGCGCAACAGCAACAAAGTCCCGATGAAAATTAAAACGATGTCAAGGAAAAAGCGCGACCATGCGGGCATGGTTGGCGGGCGCGATGCCGCTTGCTTCAAACGCAACAGGCTTTCGCGGGCGGCCGTGATCGAAGGTAGGCTAAGGACAAAGAAGCTGGCCACCGCCGCCCCAATGCTTAAAAAGATAGAAATGGGCGGAATTGCAACTGTGCCCACATCTACCCCGGCCACGGTGTCGGCAAGCGGGCCGTTTACTTCTAAAAACATCATGAACAAACGGCTTAAGAGCGGGCCAACCGCCGCCGCTATGCTCACCAAAATGAATACGGTAAATGCTTGCAGCGTAAACAGTTGGAGGGTGCTACCCCCCCGCGAGGTGATCGTACTCCACTCACGTCCTTGTTCTTGCAAAACCAGCGATACAGTTGTGATCAGATGATACAGCATCAAAATTAGCACTGCACCCGACAGCAAGATGATGGGGCCTTGTGCTTCGGCAGTCCGATTTTCATAGCCAGATAACACACTTATGAGGCCACTATTGACATTAACGGTGCGTTCTTGCACCGATAACGAGCGCCCTAAGCTACCAAGCCGTTCTCGGTATGACGCGGCATTGGTGCTATTAATTTGTGTGGCATCGGTATCTATCACCCATAGATAGTTGGTGCTGACACCGGGCGGCAGAACCGGTGTTACCCAGTCTTCATAGGCATCGGGATGAAAGGCTAAACCGTGATCATAACGCTGTTGTCCCAAACTATTGATGTCTACCAAAGCACCCTCTAAAAACATGAGGTTGCCAGACCAGAAAGGATCGCTGGCATCAATGGGTTCAACAATGCCGACAATGACGACAATACTGGTTCTATATTCGGTAATGTTGGCAACACCAATGTTAAAGCGTGACCCAAGTTCTAAATCGCCCAATTCGGCAACCGTAGAGGTGATAACCGCTTCTACATTGCCCCGACTATAGATGCCACGTTGTAGTTCTTGTTGTTGGGCATCGGTTAGGCCGGCTGCACTTACCATGTCGGGCGTGGGGCCACGTTCTGGCAAGCGTCCTTCTACCACGCGCACCTTCTCGGCCAAGCTGTCAAATGCAAAAGGTTGATAGCAGTGATTCGTCGGGCCGCCAAATCCACCTTGAAAAACATCTTGACCCAATGTGAAGTTTCTACCACAAACCGCCGTAGATTCTATGCTGGTTGCGCCTTGAGTATCGGCGCTTTGGGGGGGAGAGTAGCTAGCCCGCTTATAGCGTTCGACATGCACAGCCAAAGCCCCTACCTCGCGCTCGATCACATCTTGATCAGCATCGGTCAGCAACGCATTACTAATGATGCTAATCTGCTTTTCGCTTGGCGAGGCATTGTTTAGAGCAAAGCGCAAATCTACTTCAGTCACAGTGCGAATATAGAGCGGCCCTAGTGCGAAAAAGCCCGTAATTAAACACACTGCAAACAGCAGAATACTTAGCAAGCGCCACTCTTGTTTCATGCGCTTTAGTGCAATGCGGCTCATCGTGAGCAACACGACAATAATGCCGCGCACAGACCCAGCGAATTGTGCTGGGCTGGTAAAAGCTCGTGTAAATAGTCCCAACATGATTTATTAATCCTCACCCAATCGCAATGTCCGCGATAGTGAAAGCTGGCGCACCAATAAGAACGAGGTTAAGAACACCAGCAGCAACACACCGCCCATAATCAGCCAAAAATTGGCAACTGCGCCCCACTCTATTTCTGTGATAAAGGGCGGCACAACGCCTTCGCCAGTGGTTCCTAGCGCAAGGGTCGGCACAACAAACTCGCTGAGGACAGCGCCCAGCACCGACCCCAATAGGCCCGCAATTGCCACCACAAAAACTTGCTCTAGGAGCAACCCACGCACCACCTTAGAGGAAGCCAAGCCCAATGCCCGCAACACACCAAACTCGCTGCGGCGGGCTTGGGCCGTTAGGGCTGAATAGGTTAATAAGCCCACTACACTTAGCACCAGTGCAATTAAAAACGCCAAGAACATAAGACCCAGCAAGCCTAGTGCCAATGGATCGGCCTCAAGATCATCAAATTCTTTAGCATAGCTAGTGGCGTTAATGCGAATAAAGCCAGAGCCATCGTCCGTTATGCGGTCTACTAGCGCGTTAACCTCAGCCGTCGAAGCATCATCATCGGCTAGGTTTATCCAAACTTCGTTTGGATAATACTGGGCAGAGGGGCGCTGGTTTAGCGTATACATTAACTCGCGCACATCTACGACTACAAACGGACGGTCGTTGTTAAATAGCGAGGGAA
>CAZLPC010000013.1:15990-18056 GCA_964561305.1 uncultured Anaerolineae bacterium | reverse complement strand
ACCGCACTTGGGCCGCTATCGCCCATGCCAGCGCCTTCTTAACCCTATTCGCCATTTTGTCGGGGCCATCGGTGATCTTTGCTTTGTTGGTTCCGTTGGGTATCTATCTGTTTTTCCGCAATCGGTCAGAATATATTGCCTTCCATGCACTACAGGCATTTACCTTTCAGACCGTTTGCACCATTGGCAGCGTGATGGTACTAATCGGGCTAACATTAGCCGTTGTGGCATCGGCATTGGCTAGTATTTTCATCATCGGCATTCCGTTCTTGATCCTGTTCTCACTGTTATTGGTGCTGATGGTTTTCGTCACGTTTATCGCGGTCTTTGTGGCAATGCCGGTCTATGCGTTCATTGCCGCCAACGCCACATGGAATGGCCGCAATTATCGCTATCCGTGGGTGGCGGATTGGGTAGACGACCAACTCGTAAATGGGATGTTCGGCAACAATCCGACCACTGTCTAAACGTCCTTTTCCCTTCATGCAACCCTTTTGCACCCATCTCATTGAGATGGGTGTTTTTTTGTGGTTGTCAGTGTGCCACTCTTTCAGCATAATCTGTGCTAGGGCCCCCGCGCTGTTTGTGTTGGGCCCAGTTAACCCTAGAGGAGTATGGTGATATGCTAAAGACGCACGCTTGCGGAGAACTCCGCGCCGAACATGCGATGCAAGAAGTAGTGCTGGCCGGGTGGGTGCATCGCCGCCGCGACCAAGGCGGCCTTATTTTTATTGATCTGCGGGATCGTTTGGGGATTGCTCAGTTAATTGTCAATGAGGAAACGCATCCAGATATTCATGCCAAAGCCAAAGATGTCCGTAACGAATGGGTGATCCAAGTGAAGGGACGTGTACACTTGCGCCCCGATGGCATGATCAACACTGCCCTAGAGACAGGCGCAATAGAGGTGGAGGTTGTGGATATAAATGTCCTTAATCAAGCCCAAAATCCACCCTTCTACATCAACAAAGAAGAAGAAAACCTAGACGAAAATATTCGGATGCGCTATCGCTATTTAGACTTGCGGCGCGAACGGATGCAACGCAACATTATTTTGCGGCACGAAGTGGTACGCCACATCCGCAATTATTTATCCGAGCGCCGTTTTATCGAGATCGAAACGCCTATTTTGTTCAAAACCACGCCCGAAGGCGCACGCGACTATCTTGTGCCCAGCCGTGTGCATCAAGGCAAGTTTTATGCCTTGCCCCAAAGCCCCCAGCAATTGAAACAGTTGTTGATGGTGGCCGGCTTTGAGCGTTATTTTCAGGTGGCACGCTGCTTCCGCGACGAAGATCAACGCGGCGACCGCCAACCCGAATTTACCCAGCTTGATATGGAAATGAGCTTTATCGAGCGCGAAGATATTTTGCAGCTAATGGAGGGTATGATCACATCGGTGGTCGAAACCCTAACCACCCTACGGCTGATTACGCGGCCTTTTAAGCGCCTCAGTTATCGGGATGCCATGGAGCTGTATGGCTCTGATAAGCCCGACTTGCGCTATGACCTTCAAGCCACCGACATCAGCGATATTGCAGGCCGTAGCGGCTTTGCTGTGTTTACGGGTAATGTTGAGGCCGGTAAACCTGTTAAAGTGATTCGTGTGCCAAATTTGGGCGGCGAAAGTGGTAGCCAACTTAAGAAAATTCATCAAGAGCTAGAAGGCTTGGCCAAAGCCGCCGGCGCAAAGGGCTTGGCCTATATGGCCATTCCATTAGAAGAAGCGGATGAGGTACGCGGCCCCATTGGTAAATTCTTCCCCACCGAGCTAAAGGTAGAACTTTTTGATCGGCTAGATGCCCAAGCGGGCGATTTGTTGTTGTTTATTTCAGATGAACGCCACATTGTCTATGCCGCTACAGATGCCTTGCGCCGCCATTTGGCTGCCCAACTTAGCTTGTACGATCCCAATGAGATCGCTTTTGTGTGGGTATTAGACTTTCCGTTATTTGAATGGAACCCCGATGAGAACCGTTGGGATCCCTCGCACCATTTGTTTACCTCGCCGTTTATCGAGGACATTCCGCTGCTGTATACTGATCCGGGTGCTGCGCGAGGGCTGC
>CAZLPC010000013.1:9860-15980 GCA_964561305.1 uncultured Anaerolineae bacterium | reverse complement strand
CAATATGACCTCACTTGCAACGGCTTTGAAGTGGCTGGCGGCAGTATCCGTATTCATCAGCGCGACGTGCAAGAGAAGATTTTTGAACTGATTGGGCTGGATGTAGAAGATGCCCAGCAAAAGTTTGGCCACATGCTAGAAGCGTTCGAGTTTGGCACACCACCTCATGGTGGCATTGCAGCAGGTATTGATCGGTTGGTGATGTTGTTGGCTGGCGAACCCAATATCCGCGAGGTGATCGCCTTTCCTAAAAACCAACAAGCTGCTGATATTATGGCGGGTGCACCCTCTGAGGTGTTTCCTGAACAACTCAGCGATCTGCATATCAGCATTAATGAATGAACGTAAGGCCTGCTTGCTTAATGCGTCAAAACAGATAGCGTTTAACCACAAAATTTTGGAGTCGGCAGATGATGCAAGTTTTATCAGTCAATGTGGGGTTGCCGCGTGTTTTAGAATATAAGGGCGAAACAGTTGAAACAGGTATCTTTAAATCACCAGTCGAAGGACGGGTGATGCTGCATAGCGAAAACTTGGTCGGCGACCGCCAAGCTGATTTGCGTGTGCATGGTGGCCCTGATAAGGCCGTCTATGGTTATCCGTATGAACACTACCCTTTTTGGGCCAACACATTGGGCCGTGATGATTTAACCTATGGCCAATTCGGCGAAAATTTCACGACCACGGGCTTGCTAGAGGACGATTTGCTGATTGGTGATGTGTTTCGGATGGGGGAGGCCGTGTTGCAAATTAGCCAGCCACGAATGCCCTGTTTCAAATTGGCGCTTCGAATGAATGATGCCACTTTTGTTAAACAATTTACGAAAGCGCGGCGGTCGGGTTTTTACTTACGGGTGCTTGAAACTGGTGAAGTGGGTGCAGGGGACGAAATCACCCGTATTGAGCGCGGCCCCAATCCTAACATTAGCGTTCTCACCATTTATCATTTGTGGTTAGATGATGCTGATCCCGATTTGATGCAGCAGGCCGCCCAACTGGAGCCATTAGCCCCAAATTGGCGCGAATGGTTTGCCGAGCAAGTGGCTGGTTAATTTCGCCAATTGGTTAAACTTTCATAAAAATTTTAGAGCAGCCACGCCTTCATTTTGATACAATAGTTCTAATCTGTGATTTCAATCAAGAGTCTGGAACGAGTATGCAAACTGAGGGTGTACTGTTTGTCTTTTCTGGGCCATCGGGTGCAGGCAAAAATACCATTATGCACGAAGTTATGGCACACGAGCCGCGCTTGCGGCAGTTGCCGACGATGACCACGCGCCCCATGCGCGACGGAGAGCAAGAAGGCCGCGAGCATGAATTTGTAGACGAAGATGAGTTTTGTCGCCGCATTGTCGCCAAAGCGTTGATTGAGTGGCAGATCATCCATGATAAAGGGGTGTATGGTGTGCCACGCCGTACTGTACAAAAAATGATTGAAGCCGGGCAAGCCACCATTGCCGACGTAGATGTGTTGGGGGCCATGGCCCTAAAGCAAGAATTTGGTGAGTATGTGGTTCTGATTTTCGTTAGCCCGCCCGATGAAGCGACGCTAGAACGCCGCCTTCGCAATCGTTCCGATGTAAAGACCGAACTTGAGCTTGCTACTCGTTTGCGTCGTGCCGAGTTTGAACTGAGCTTTCAACATCAATATGACTACATCATTGAAAACCGCGATGATGCGCTTCAAGACAGCGTTTCAGAAGCCCTTGACATCATTCGAAATTGCCTAGAGCAACCTCACGAACACCAAGCCCCACTGGGCTGGGAAACAGAGCGCCTACACTATGTGTCTACGGCGGTGGTGGTGCAAGACGGTAGCGTGTTGGTGCATAATGGTATGCTACCTAGCACTGTTGTTGCAGCCGATCACATGCCGTTTGAGTCGCTACGTCATTATTTGAACCAAGCCTTTGACGATGTGGACTTTTTACCCACCCGCGAACATTCTGAGAAACGCGCCGTAGATATTGGCTTCGAAGCGCCGCAATTGGTGCGTATCGAGCAGCATGGCAACCTGATCACCCGTGATCATGTCTATATTTTGCGACCATCGGTGGTCATTGATGAATTATTATCGGGCTGGTCTTTAGAGCCAGTCGAATCAGTCATTCATGACAACGCACTCAATACGTTGTTGCTAGAGGCAATGGGCAAGCTACAGTTTTAGAGCCAGCGTAGCACAATGGTGGCTAAGGTTCCATCGGCGTGCAAATCGCTTAAAATGCTTTGTAGCTCGGCATAGAGCTTCCAATCGCTGCGCCGAACTGTAATAACGTAGGGGTCGGCTACAAGGGTCTCAGCAGCAATGTGCAGTTGTGAATGTTGCTGCTGGGCCTGATAAGCGCTGATAGCATCAAGCAAAGCATAAGCAACATCGCCATTGGTCAAAGCCGAGATGACTTGTTCAGCAGATTCATAGCGCCTCACTATAAAGGCTTCTTCGTGTTGTGCTAGATAATTGCGCGTCCATACATCACCATCTGAGGCAAAAATAATGCCCAAAGTATCCCCATTCAAGTCATTTAGATGACTTGGCAAAGCAGTTGTGCCAACCAATAGTTGCCCGCCATCAAAGTAGGGCGCACTATAGCGGGCCGCCGCAGCCCGCCGTGGTTCGGGGCGCACCGCAGCGATCAATATATCAACGTCACCCACCAGCAAGCTGTCATACATGCCGTCATAATTGACTAACACAAAGCGCACTTCAAGCCCCCATTCTGCTGCAATTGCTCGTGCCACATCAGGATCAATCCCAACCGGCCCCGCCGGATCATATAATCCAAATGGGGCAAAGCTAATATCTACCCCTACAATAAGCAGGCGTTGTTCTTGGATGCGTTGCCATGTGGCATCAGGTTCTACGGCGCTTTCGCTTTTCAGCATAAACGCTGCATTGAGTAACGTAAAAAGCGTCACAACGCCAATAAATATTGCCAGTGCCGAATTAGTTTTGAGTTGATGGTTCATCAGTAGTTTGGGTATAGGCCTGTAGGGCTGTGTAAATGGGCTTGGGTTCAAAGTCTACTGTTACTAACGTGAAATAATCAGGATAGCTATTGGTGGGGGCGGGTAACCGAAACTGCCACAAGCATAGGTTTTCGACATATGGATAATCGGTTGGCAAGCTATTTAACAACGCCAATGTATATTCAATACGCTGATTGGGCGTTACACCATATTGAAAACGCGGATGATCGTTCCAGCCTGTTTCAGTAATATAAACGGGCTTATGATCGTCGCCATAGTCGGCCATAATCTCGCGCATCAGTTCTAAGCGCCGAAAGTTGAGAGCATCGTTTGCAGGGGCGGCTTGAGGTGGTTGATTAAAGGGGTAATTATGGACAGCCAGCGCATCAAAATATTGGGCCGCACCGCCCGCATACATTTGGCGCAAAAAATCGAGATCATCCCAACCGCCATCAGCGCCACCGGGTGCTGCACGGGTGGGAGCCAAAGCCCCATTCATAACGATGATATTGGGATTGGCAGCTTTGGCTGCTATATAGGCTTGGCGCAGCAACTCGGTATAGGCAATGGGATCAGCAGGACGGTTGCCCCATTCACAATTTAGGTTTGGCTCGTTCCAGATGATAATATGCTCTACTTGGCCGCGGTAGCGATCTACAAATGCGCCTACAAAGCGAGCAAATGTCGAGAAGTGTTCTTCTGGCAGCAAATTTAGAGTGGCTACTTGATCCGTGGTGTCGGCATTGGCCCATGGTGGAACAAGCCCCAAACGCGCAATAACCGTTAATCCTTGGTTTTGGGCGTGCTTCAAAATACGGTCGGGATGATCCCAGTTGTATACATTAGGGGTGGTTTCGACATAAGCCCACGGCAAAAACTCGACAATGGTGGTTGTTCCCATTTCGCGCACCATCCGCAAGGTCTCTTGTACCTTCCACTCTTCTACCTCATCAGTAAGACGGGTATGGACGCATAAGCGCGGATCGGTGGTGATGACTGTCTGAGGTGGGTCTAGGGTGACAGCGCGCTGTGGGGCGGGGTCTAGCAAAATATGAAATGTAGGGCGCGGCAACCACCACACCCCGACCACAATTAATCCTAAAAGGCCGCGCCAGCCCCATTGTAGCCACACCATGGGCTATTTGTTGCCGCTGCCCAACTCAGTAATTTGGCGCACCAACGCCAACACAGCCAAGCTCACTTTAACAATATCGCCGGCGTTCACTTTAGAATCGCCACTACCCGATTCTTCGACGGCCCGATTATAGAGATAGGCGGCCAGAATGCCGACAGTTAGGCCAATAAGACTACCACGCACATAACTTTGCATTTGATTGTTATTCTCGCTCATCCTTAGTTGTCATCCTTTGGTTGGGTCTTGGGCTCTGGTGGGCTGAAAAAACTGCTAACAGCCTGCTCCCAGCGTGTCCAGCGGGTATCTAGGCTAATGAAAGGTTGGGCCAAGCGTGTGCTGACCGATGAGACCGCTTTGGCGACTTTTTCGACGCGAATCCGCACGGATTCGAGTATGGGGCCCAGCAACGCGGGCACTTTGCCTGTGCCCACTGCAATAATTACCATTAACACATGTAGTCCCAGCATCACCAACACCATCGGCAACAGCACACAAATAATCATCATGATGCTGGCCATCGTCTCGATTTGTTGGGCGCTAAATGTGCCAGCTACTGCCAGCGTAAAAAGGCCTACAATCAGCAAGGTAAGGATGAGACCAACGCCAATAATCGGCAACACAATCTGTAGCCAGACATCACGCCGATGTTTTTGGGTTGGTTCGGCCAATTTCGCCATGCTTACCTGCTCCTTATTGCTCGTATTGTACCACGCTCATTATAAGCTCGACTATAGGATGGCGGGCAGGGGTTCGGTGACGCGGGTTTGCAATGTGCCCAGCGCCTCATAAGCGGCGGTACGGACCCGTGCCTCTTTATCCATCAGCATGACATAAAGCGGGCGGATACCCTTTAGTAAGCCCAAACGCCCAATGGTTTGAATTGCCATCATGCGGGCAAGTGGGCGTGGGTCGCGCAAGGCTTGTAAAAGCAGCTCGACTGCTTCTTCACCTTCGGGCATTTTTTCGCGACCAACATTGCTGGCCCAAACCTGAAACCACGGCAATTCTTCGGGTTTTAAGAAATGGCGTGGGCCTTCGCGTTCAGGGCTGCGGGCGCTCACAAATAAGCGTTCGGCTGCCGATTTCACATACCACTCGGTTTCATCTACCAACACCTCATATAATGCAATTAAGGCCCAGTTGGCTTGGATGCGCGACAGCCCAAAAATTGCCGCCCGCCGCACCACCATGTCGCTATGTTGGCTGGCTTCGCGCAGCACATCGTGGCCAGTGCCGGGTACACCTGCCAGCGCCAGCGCAATCACTTGACGTAAGCCTTCGCTGCCTTCTAATAAACCTTGTACCATCATATCAATAGCCGACTCGTTGCCAATTGCGCCTAATGCCATGCCTGCCGCCACTTGTACATCACGGTCGTCGTCTACCAACATGGGGCGCAGATCATTAATGGCTTCTTCGGCAAGAATAGCCCCCAGACCTAAACACCCATATTTGCGGATAACGGGGTTGCCACTGCGAACTGCTTGGCGAAACACTGTCACTAGGTTGGGATCGCGTGAAGCAATAAGCGCGGCAAGGGCACGTTCGCGGATGGTGTCATATTGACTTGGGGCCAGCAATGCCGCGCTAAAACGCTTCAAAATTTCGGTGCGCCAAGTGGCATCTTGGGGGACATTAGGTATCCAATTGGCAATTTCAAAGAGATTAGATAGTAATACATCGGTGCGTCCATTGAGTTTTTGCCCCACCGCCCCCGTAATATCGGTTCCGTCAGCGGCCAAGCGCATGGCATATTGCCAATTTGGTTTTGCCCCCAATTCAGAGAGGCGGGCGGGGGTCATATCGTGGATCAGGGCCTCTGCGCCAAAGTAAGACCGAAACAACGGATGAATAAAGTCGTATAAATCCTCGCCGCGTTTAATAAACACCCCGCTATTGAGCAGGGCCTTGCTAAATTTATCTACATCTTGAATCGGCGGCTCGTCGGGTTTAGGGGTTAGGCGCTGGGTGCTAATTTCTAAAATTTGCCCGTCTTTTAATATAATATTGCGTTCTAG
>CAZLPC010000013.1:2959-9850 GCA_964561305.1 uncultured Anaerolineae bacterium | reverse complement strand
GGCAGTGATCACCGCAGGAACGACTTTGCCGGTCTTCGCGCAAGACAGGGCTGCTGTGTTCGGCATCAGGCAATAAGTCGCGCACAAAACGCTCATACCAACCGCGCTCGTTGGGCTGTGTCACCTCGCCACGTAAGGAAGCCAGCGTTTTAAGCGTGATCTCAAAGGGTGTGCGGTGCAAAATATCGCGCTGAAGGGCTTGGCGTGCCGATCTGCCAATGGTATCTATGTCTTCGGCTTTGGCGCGTCGTCCGGCTTTGCGCTGTTGAACAGCTGGCCATACATCTGCCCATTTATTAACTAATTCGATGGCGCTTTCTTGAGAGAAGGGTTTGATAAATGTTGGCACAAAACCTAGCTCTACCACTGCATCATAGCCTGTTGCTGGCCCAGTAATGACAATGCGGTTGTGCCCATAATGCTGAAGCAGGCTTTCTAGCCACGCATAAAGCCGTTTTTGGTCAGCTGGAGGCAAGTCCTCAAAGCCATCAATCAAGATGAGGCACTGGCCACGACTAAGCTGCTGATACATCAAGGGTGGCACTGACTGCGAGGTGATAATGCTAGCATAGCGTTGAAAGGCCTTAATCAGAGGCTCGGCAGGGTCAACCCGCAGACCAAACACATTAATGCTGAGTTCAATATCGGCGGCATGAACATAAATAGGAAAGAAGCTGGTGATTTCGGGCGGAATATGATATGTCACCTGCTCTTGAATATCGGTGATATCTTGTACACCGCGCAATTGTTCGATCACACGCTTTTGCATGGCATTTATCTCGACCAAGCGATTGCGGCGCTCGTTTTCATTCAGTTCGGCATAGGCCTCATCAATGGCGTTGTCGGTTAGTTCTTGTAGGGTGTTATATTTCACCACACCCAGTACCATAAGGCCCAAAGCAAGCAGGGCAGTGCTTTTGCCACTGCCGGGCAAGCCTAAAATGGCGACATGGTTATCGCCAGCCACAATATCTAGTAAGGGCAAGTTTTCGACATAATAAGCCGCGAGCAGTTCAGGGCGGTCATAAATGCGCGGGATAACATAATCATAGTTTTCGGGCGCGGCGTTGGGGTCTTCTAGCTCGCGTGGGGGCCGCAGCAGGGTTAGCAGGCGTGGCTCTACCAAAACATCGCTTAGGCGTGTCCACTCTTTGGCTAGATGTTGTTGTTGCAGATAGTCTGCTAATTCTGTGGCATAGCGGCTATCTGCCGAACGGCTAAGGCCGTCGCGCACGTTCTCAATGCTATCCCGCGCCGATTCGCGCAAAGTGCTAATTTGATCGCGGTAGCGATAGGCCCCATAAGAAATGCCGACCCCGCCCCCAAACCCTACTACAAATGATAGTGGATCAATGCCCATGCTTGCCCCTCCAAACAAAATTATGGCGCAATTAAAATGCGCCCACAGCCAATGCAATGAATAATTTCATCGGTACGCATGATGACTTTATTTACTTCTGAACTGGGTTGCTCGATGCCACAGACCCCACACGAGTCTTCTTTTAAGATGGAGATAGCTTGACCGCTTTTAATCTTGCGTAGGGCCCGATAGTGTTTTAGCGTGGATTCTGGTACATCGGTTACAATTTTTTTGCGTTTTAAAAGCGCGGCTTTAATCACTAGATCAAGGTTTTCGCGCTCTTTAGAGAGTTCATGATTGGTTTCAGTATTGATATGGGTGGCTTTAACCATGTTTTCTTCGGCTAGGCTGACGGCTGTTAAACAGTTATCAACATCTTGTTTGGCATCCGCGATCAGTTCCTCAAGGTGGGCATGACGGCGTTGCAGCGAGTCAAGTTCTTGTTGGCGCTCTTGGATTTCGCGGGGGTTTTTGATTTTGCCGCCATAGAGCAACTCATTGACATCGCTAATTTTTGTGGCAAGGCTGGCGATCTCTAGCTCTAAATCTTTTAAGTGGGTGCGGGCTACTTGTAAATCGTGTTTTCTTTCTTCTAACAGTGCTTGGGCGGCTGCTAGTCCGGTATTATGCGACAGAAGCGATTCAATGGTTTCAATACGGTCGCGTGCATGATCAATTTCTAATTCGTAAATTTGTACCTGATAGAGCGTGGATAATATGGTTGACATGGCTGCTTTTCCGACACATGGTTCAGACTTTAGGTTCTATTATACTATATCCTTGTCGGGCCACAATGCGGGGGCAGAACGTCAGAAAGTCGCTATAATCAAAATATGTGTAAGGTCAAGTTGTGCTAGGACACAAACAGCCGACAGAAAGAAGGACGACGGATGCGGTTGACACCAACTATGGGAGATGTTTCAAGACAAGAGTGGCGTTGGGTCGCGTTTTGGGGTGGTTTTTTAGTGACACTGACGCTCATCCCTTATGCCATCGCCATTCTAGCGAGCAACAACGACTGGGCCTTTATGGGTGTTTTGGCTAATCCCCAAGATGGGGCTACTTATTTCGCCAAAATTGAAGAAGGGCGAGAAGGCAATTGGCTTTATGAGTTGCAACATACGCCACAATCCCACACCCCAGCCGGGGCTTTTACCATTTATTTGCTGTTGGGTCAAATTGCGCGGCTAGTAGGGGTTTCGCCGTTTGTAATCTTTCATTTGGCGCGTATTGCAGCATCTTTATTTATGTTTACGGCCATTTATCGGTTGGGGGCCCACGTTTGGCTACGGATACGTCCACGTCGGCTATTTTTTGCGATTACGTCGGTAGCCACTGGCTTGGGTTGGCTCATGATTCCGTTTATGAGTGCTAACCGGATACCGCCTGATTTAGGCATTCCTGAGGCTTTTCCGTTATATGCCGCTTATGCCAATCCCCATTTTCCGTTAAGTATTGCGTGTTTGGCCATGTTAACGGGCATTTACATTAATGTTTTTCGGCCCGGCTATGACCAAGCCCCTACTGTCGAAAATGGTGGCTCTTTGGTGTTGTTTTATGCGGTCACGCTTTCGATTGTACAACCACCTGCATTGGTGGGGTTGGGTGGAGCTTTGTTCGTACTAACGGCTATAACAGCCTATAACCAGCGTGCTATTCCATGGCACGAGGTGCGCTGGGTAGCCATGCTAGGTTTGGCAGGCTTACCCATACTCATTTACTATATTTTGCTGTTTACCACCAATGATGTATTTAGCGACTTTAATCAGCAAAATATTACGCTTTCTCCACCTATTCCTTTTGCGCTCGCCAGTTATGGCTTGCTTCTGGTGTTGGCTATTCCGGCTATCAATCGCGCCCGCAAGCATTTTGAGCGTGATGGCGATCAACTGATGTTGCTGTGGCTGATGATTAGTGCTTTCACGCTCTATATGCCGCATCCATTACAACGGCGCTTTTTTATTGGTCTCATTATTCCAATAGTCTATTTCGTAGTGCGGGCCTTGGAAGATTATTGGTTTGAGCGGATAACGAAACGGTGGCATCGGATTGCGCTGGTAATGGTATTTGTGTTGATGTTGCCTAGCAACTTTATCACGCTTTTGATTCCGCTATTTGGTGTGGTGTCTAACCAAGAGCAAGGGGCAAACGCAGGCCTCATGCTAGACCGCGACTATGTGGATATGTTTACTTGGCTAGATGGGTTTGGCGTAGAAAATGAAGTTGTGTTGGCTTCGCCTGATGTGAGTTTATGGTTGCCGGCCGCAACACCTTTGCGTGTGGTCTATGGGCATCCTTATGAAACAGTCCCCAACGATCAACGCCGACAAGCGGTTGAGGATTTTTTTGAAGGACGCGACTGTGATAGGGTTTTTAGTTATGCTAATGTATTCACAATTGATTATTTAGTAGTGGGGCCTATGGAGCTTCAGATGGCACTAGATGCCCGTGAAGAAAATCCAGAAGATGCTTTTATAGACTGCATAGCGCAAATTGTTGCCTCTGTTGCTGATGCTCAGGCTGTGCAGACCTTTGGTGATGTGTCGTTGTATATATTGCGCGATTTACGCTAGGCCTACGTTTACATCGTGACTTCCAGAATATCTATCCACAATTATGAATGGCGCAATGTTGCTATTTATGCGCTTTTTTTGCTGGCGTTAACCAGTTTGCCCTATTTGGCGGCCGTGCTGTCGAATAACGAAGCATGGGTATTTAGTGGCCATGTATTTGGAGTAGACGATGGCAACTCCTACTTGGGCAAAATGCGCTTGGGTTCACGCGGATATTGGGATTTTTACTTGTTTTATACCTCAGAAGCACATGATCGCGAGGCGCTGTTTTATCTGCCTTATATAATAACTGGGCAAATCATTGGTTTGTTTTATAACGATGACGATCCGCGTTTATTTACGGGCTTAATTGTTGGTTTTCAGGTGCTCCGTGTAATAGCAGATGTGTTGTTGGTCGTTGTTTCTTATGCTTTTATCGCGCAATTTATGCGTTCGGCCGCGCTACGGATGTTGGCGTTGCTTTTGTCTACGCTGGGAGGCGGCTTGGGCTGGCTGTTACTTGTTATGGTAGGTAATGACTGGTTGGGTACGCCCCCACCCGACTTTTTTATTCCTGAGGGGTTTGGTTTTTTGGTGGTGCTGGGCCTACCCCACATTGCTTTGGCACGCGCAGCTTTGCTGGGCGGTTTCTTATGTCTTTTTAAAGCCCTTGTTACACAGCAGTGGCGGCGGTGGGCAGTGGCGGCTGGGGGTTGTTGGCTGTTAGTAGGATTGGGCGTATCGTTTTATCTGGCGATTCTTTATTGCTTGATCGTGGCGTGGGGCTTAATGGTGTGGCTGCGGCAAAGGTACTTTCCATATCAGCTAACGTTACGCGCCACGGTTCCAACGGCAATGACCTTTCCATTATTCTTTTATTATGTGTGGGTCTTTAATCAAAACGAGATTTTTTCGGCATGGTCAAGCCAAAACCAATTGGCTTCACCTCATCCATTGCAATATATGGCGGCTTATGCCATTTGGTATAGTTTGGCCGCTGTGGCCATAAAATGGTTGTGGCAGAAATACCCTACCGAACCAGTGATGTTGCTGATTGGGTGGGTTTTGGCAGTGCCGATATTGGTCTATTTGCCGATTAATGTACAGCGTCGGATGGCCGAGGCAGTGATTATGCCGCTTTCTATTTTAAGTGTGATGGGTCTTGGATTACTGATTCCTGTGCTTAGTAGGCGTTCATATAGACAGACATGGAAACGCTGGCGGGTGGCACTTGTTGTTATACTGACTTTGAGTACGGCCCTGTTGCTGACAGGGCTATCGTTTACGGCACTTAACCCGTCTCGGCCACTATTTCGCGCTCAAGCAGAAATGGACGCGCTAGATTGGCTAAATGTGTATGCTGAAGATGATGCGGTGGTGCTGGCTTTGCTAGAAACCAGTAACGTGATTCCGGCGCGCACTAACTTGCGTGTATTTGTTGGGCATGGCCCCGAAACGATTCAATCTGTCCGCAAAAAAAGGTTGGCACAACAGTTTTTTGCGGACGAATTATCTGCTGCCGAACAACAAGATTTGTTAGCGCGTTATGGCATAAATTATGTCTTGGTGGGCCCCGACGAACGCGACAATGCTTTATCTATGAACTGGGCGACATCCTTAACTCTGATTTACAATCAAAGCGATTATCAAATCTATGAGGTGAGTTAGATGCGTCCGTTACAAGACATTGGCGTAGGATGGTTATGGGTTGTTTTGGTTGGGGCAGTTGGGCTGTTGTTTCATCGGCTACTGTTAGGAGATGTATTGTTTTGGGGGTTGCCCTCGTTGCAGTTTTATCCGTGGCGGTGGTTTGCTTTTCAAGAACTAAGCAATGGTCGTATTCCTTATTGGAACCCCTATAACGGCGCAGGTGCGCCCTTAATGGCGAATTATCAAAGCGCCATTTTTTATCCCCCTAATTGGCTTCATCTTTTTTTGCCCGGCGCTTATACAATGGGCCTTATTGCTGTTTTACATGTGTTTTGGTCGGCGTACGGCATGTGGAAATTTAGCGGTGTACTAAACATGACCACCTTTGGGCGCGGGGTTAGCATGTTATGCTTTGCGTTGGGTAGCTATACAATTGGGCGTTTAGGCTCGTTTCCGACGGCCCAAGCTGCGGCATGGATACCATGGTTGTTTTGGGCAACACACCGTCTGTTACAGCACCGCTCATTAGCTTGGGTAGGCATTTTGGGGCTTAGTGTAGGCTTGCAGTTGTTGGCGGGCCATGCCCAAACCACATGGTATGGACTGTTGGCACTGGGATTATATGCCGTGTGGTATGTATGGGTACAGTTGCGGATGGTGGCATTGCGGATACGCCTAGAGGCTTTGCTGTTGGCGATGGTGGCGATGGTGTTGGGGGCTGGTGTGGCGGCAGCACAGCTATTCTTGACCATTGAACTTTTGGGCCAGTCGCAACGGTCGGGTGGTGTAGACTTTGATACCCTTGCCAATTTATCTTATGCGCCGCTTCGCAGTATAACGTTGTGGTTGCCCTTGTTGTTTGGCACACCTGCCGACGGCTCATATCTAACACCCGATCGCGGTGTCTATTTTGAAGATGCGGCCTATATTGGATTTATACCCATGTTGGCGGCGGTTTTTGCTATTATTGGGTGGCTAAAATGGCGCAACTTGCTTACCCATCATCAAGTTTTTCGGTCGGTTCCGTTTTGGACAGGGCTGACTTTTGTGGGCTTTGTGTTGGCACTGGGCAAGTTTACGCCACTCTATCGCTTTTTATATGATTATGTGCCCACTTTTGATAACTTTAGAGAACCAGTGCGTTGGCTAATTTGGACAGCGTTTGGCCTCTCAATTCTAGCAGGTATTGGTGTACATCATTGGGAGCGTAGTCCTATGACCTTATTTTGGACGCGCTTGGCGGCCGCAGGCAGTGCTATGCTCATTCTGTCGGCGGCTGGCGGCTATCTGTATCTTAGGCCTTCGCTAGAAGAACCCGAAACGGTGCGC
>CAZLPC010000013.1:0-2949 GCA_964561305.1 uncultured Anaerolineae bacterium | reverse complement strand
GGGCTTGGCAGCAACACTGCTAACGCTTCGGCAACCTTTAGCGAACACTGCTGCGATGCAGTGGTGGCAACTAGCGGTTTTGATTGTTATTGGGGCTGATCTGTTGTGGGCCAATTGGGGGCTTAATCCTACCTCGCCAGATGAATTTTATACCCGCGACTATAGCATTAGCGCCCCCGACGAAGGCCGTGTCTATTGGTTTGAAGGCCATGAAGCCACTATCAAATTTGACACCTATTTTGATTTAAGCGACTATCGGCGTGGCACTGATCGCTGGACAGATGCCCGTACCTCTTTATTACCCAATCTCAATGTCATAGATCGGGTTGCGCTTTTTAACAACTTTGATCCACTTCAACCCGATATTCACTTGGCTTATATTGCACTAATTGAAGATGCTCAAACCCAAGCGGGGGCATTATTGCGGGCAGCAGGTGTTTCGATAACGTATGGTAGCGTTCAACCCGAAGGGTGGGAGCGAGGTCGCTCTGACACAGTATATGTTGCGCCCACCCCTACCCCCACTGTGTGGGCTGTTTCGCAAGCCGTCGGGGTTGCTTCCAATGACGACGCGACGGCGATGCTCATGAATCCTAGTTGGAACCCTGAGCAAGTGGTGATTTTGCAAGATTATGCCCCACCAGAGGCTAGCCAAGCCCCATTGACGACCGCTGATGTACAAGTCATAAGCAACGACCCCACCCGTCGCCAATATCGAGTGAATACTGATGGGGCTGGCTTTTTAGTGCTGGCTAGTACATGGTATCCGGGTTGGCAAGCTCGGGTGAATGGCGACGTAGTAGATTTGTATCGGGCTAATCTTGCGTTTTTAGCGATTCCGATATCGGCAGGCGACAGCGAAGTAACGCTTACTTATTCGCCGCGTGGCGGCGAGGTTACGCTGGCGATTAGCTTACTGTCTGTGCTTATTCTTATCTCGATGGTGGCGATTGGTTTGTTTAATAGCAGTGATGATGAATCGTCGCAAGCGATTTAACCAATTGAAAAAGGCAGACCGAATCTGCCTTTTTCAATATTTAGGTTGATGATTTAGCCTGCGAACAGCGTGCTATTCAGTATCATCTACAGGTGTTTCGTCTGCGCTGGTTGCATCTTCCTCAAGCGTATCAGCTTCAGCAGCCACCGCAATGGCGTTAAGTGCTTCTACTTCAGCGACAATATCGTGGCTGGCGCTGGCGGCGGTAGACTCTAGTTCTATCAGTGTTTGGCGGCGTTTGCGGGCTTCATCTACTTTGCTTTTTAGCTTTTCCCGATCTTCTTTGGGCAAGTCGCGGTTGCGCGATAGATCATAAATGGCCATTTCGGCCCGCTTCGGGTCAATATCAATCAGATGGCTTGTATACTGATGCAGCATTTGGGTGTCGTTGATGTCAATCCAACTGCGGATCGTATCAAAGACTTGGGCATTGCCACGCGCCACGCGCCGCAATACTTTGGCTGCTTCTGGGCGCAAGGTTTCATCTTCGGCTACCCATGCTAGCACTGGCTCTATGACGCTGTCCCCAAAGTTAACAACTGCATTTAGGGCCGCCGAGTAAGCGGGCCGTTGTTCGGGCGTGTCGGCTAAAATATCGAGCAACTTGGGCAAAAACGCGCTAAGTTCCCACTCGCCAATGAGCCGAATGGCGTTGACTGGAGCGCGACCATTGCCAAATGAATCGTTTAGATACAGTTCGTCAGTGTCCAGTAAGTCCGTTAAAAGCGGAATAACCTCATCTTTACTGTCGTTTAGATAAGTCGCGGCATACTCGACGCTGTTCATTTTGAAAATGACCCAAGCGGCCTCATAAAGGGGGTTTGTGCGTTCGCTAAGGGCTTGCCGCCATGTTGGGGTGGTTAGTTCTTCTGCCATTGTACCTCCGAAAGGGTGTCCAAATTTGCCGAATTGTGCTTTGAAAGCCTTTATTTTTCAAGGTTGAATGCAGTTTTTGGTCAAATCGGGTAGCATTAAAAATATAATATTGTCTATTTTAGCATCTGCAAGGATGGCTTGTGCAACGCCTAACCATCGAACGATTAGCCAGTGCAATTTTGTTTATTTTGTTGTTTGCTTTGGCGGTGCAGGTACCCATAGACACCGATACATGGTGGCATTTACGTAGTGGTCAAACCACATTGCAAGATGGCGCTATTTTGCGCGAAGATGTTTTTTCCTTTTCTCGGCAAGGTGAAGACTGGGTTAATCACAGTTGGGGGTCACAAATTGTTCTGTATAGCCTTTATAAGCTGACGGGTGGTACTGATGATCCAGCTAGCTCAGGAACGATTGGCCTAGCGCTCTATACCGCTACATTGGCTACGCTTAGCATGTATTTTATCTATCGGATGTGTGCGGGCAATGTATATAGCCGTATGTTTGTGATGGTGTTGGGGGCAGCCACAGCCGCCGTGTTTTGGTCGCCACGCCCGCAAATGTTTTCGTTTTTGTTTGGTACGCTGGTGCTCTATTTGCTCTATCTCTATCGCTATAAACAGATAGACCGCTTGTGGCTTTTACCAGTTTTAATGGTGTTGTGGGTCAATCTTCATGCAGGCTTTGCAATTGGCTTCATCATTATGTTGGGCTTTATTGCGGGCGAGGGCTTGCAATGGCTATTGGATCGTGGCGAGGCCTTGCCGTTGCGTCAGTTGCAACGCTTGCTGATCATTATGGTGGGGTCTATTTTGGCCCTCAGCCTTAATCCCTTTGGCCCACGCATGATACTGTATCCATTTGATACGGCGGGGATTCAAGTGCTGAATTTGTTTATTCAAGAGTGGCGCTCGCCAGACTTTAAAATCCCGCAAACATGGCCTTTTATTGCAATGTTGGGTATGTTGATCATGCTGGCGGGGCGCACCACTTACAAACCCCATTACAGTGATTTGGCGCTGGCAGCAGGCACAGCGGCCTTGGCCTTGTGGTCGGCCCGCAATATTTCAGTGTTT
>CAZLPC010000012.1:5664-19172 GCA_964561305.1 uncultured Anaerolineae bacterium | reverse complement strand
CTAAGTGCTTGTCTTAATGCACCTATTGAAACCACTACCTATGGCGTGTTTAGGATGTGATGCCGATGCAATTTCATTTTTTCCCGCCGCGCTACAATGACGATACACAGCGATTATTATCTTCTGCATGGCAAAACCGCCCCAACAACTACCAGCTTAGGGATGAGAATGTTTCGTCGGGCTGGAAGCATGATGAGTGGGTACGCGTGTTCGATATTCCCAGCGCTACTCCTGCCGAGATTTTTCAGCAAGCACGCGCCCGCATTATTAGCATGGATATTATTCCGCCCCGCCTGATGGAATTAACAGCGCAATGGAATGTTGAAGATCGGTTGCCACAAGTGGGCGATCTCCTCTTTCAGCGCACCCACTTGTTGGGTATGCGCGGATGGCATGTGGCCGATATCCTCTCGGCCACGCGCATGGGTGATGTAATAGACGAGCCAGAGCGCTATGAATTGCAATATATCGCTGTGAAAGGCCACCCCGAAAAAGGTGCTTCTCGTTATATCGTTGCCAACGACGGTCAACAGGTACGTTTCACCATCAAACCCGTCTCTAAACCCGCCAACATTCTCACCCAATTAGCTAATCCCATCATTACGCGCCGTGTGCAGGTGCATGTGACAAACAGTATTTTAGATTATGTGGTTACAGCCGTAACCTTAGACCTGACAGGTGCTTAAGCTATATGCCAGCTCTCAAAAAGATTTTAATTGCCAATCGCAGCGAGATTGCGGTACGCATCATCAAAAGTTGCCAAGAAATGGGTATTCAGACTGTCGCGGTCTACTCAGATGCAGATGCCAATGCCCCCCATGTTTTGTTGGCAGATGAAGCTGTTCATTTAGGCCCTGCCCCTGCCCATGAATCTTATTTAGACGCTGAAAAAGTGATACAGGCTGCGTTAAAAACTGGCGCGGATGCCATTCATCCCGGCTATGGCTTTTTGTCAGAAGCGCCTGCTTTTGCCGAGGCGGTGCAGGCAGTGGGCCTTATCTTTATTGGCCCACCCGCCGATGCCATTCGTCGGATGGGTATAAAAACAAAAGCCCGGTCACTGATGCAGGCCGCGGGCGTGCCAGTTGTGCCCGGTTTTCAAAGTGGGGATGCAACGCCTGAAGATTTCGTTCGCGAGGCCGAGCAAATTGGCTATCCGGTTATGGTAAAAGCGGCGGGCGGTGGCGGTGGCAAAGGTATTCGGGTGGTGCATCATGCTGCTGAACTTGCAGACGCAATCACCTCGGCGCGGCGCGAGGCCTTGCACGCCTTTAATGATTCTACTGTGTTTTTAGAGCGCTATATTGATAACGGACGGCATATTGAGGTGCAAGTGCTGGCCGATCAGTATGGTCATGTTGTTCATCTCTTTGAGCGCGAGTGTTCGGTACAGCGCCGTCACCAAAAAATCGTCGAAGAATCGCCGTCGCCGTTTCTTACACCCGCTATTCGTCAGCAAATGGGGGAAGCTGCTGTCAACGCCGCCAAAGCAGTGAATTATGTGAATGCGGGAACGGTTGAGTTTATTGTAGATGCCGATGCCAACTTTTACTTCTTAGAGATGAACACACGCTTGCAAGTTGAACATCCGGTGACAGAATTTGTGACCGGGATCGATCTGGTAAGAGCGCAAATCTTGGTGGCGGGGGGCGAGCCATTGCCTTTTGAGCAGTCCCAAATCTCGCAGCGTGGACATGCAATTGAAGTGCGAATTTATGCCGAAGACCCTGCCAACAACTTTTTGCCTGCTATTGGGCGCATTTATCGGATTGTCGAGCCGATGGGCGCAGGGATTCGGGTAGATTCTGGGATTACCTCGGGCATGGATATCTCGATTCACTATGATCCTATGATCGCCAAACTCATCGTTTACGCCGATAGCCGTGAAGCCGCCATTCAAAAAATGGATTGGGCGCTATCTCAATATATCATAGTTGGTTCAATGACCAATTTGCAATTTTTACGCGATATTATGCAGCACCCGGTTTATGAATTGGGCGAAGCAACCACTAAATTTATAGATGATTATCTCGCCGATTGGCAACCTAGCCAACGTGCCCTCTCCCCCACGGACCTGATTGCAACGGCAATGGGCGAATTATTCAGCCGTTCAAATGCTACACTGCTTCATAGTGGTGATACTGATGGCGATTTATATAGCGCATGGGCCAAGGCCGATAACTTCCGTATTTAGGAGGAAGCAATGGAATTTCGCTATGAACATAACGAGCAGCTTTATACGCTGCATCTAGAACCGCTATCAAACGGAACCTATCGTGCTACCATCGGCGAGCATCAATTTATAGTAAGCGCCCAACAATACCCCGATGGAACATTATTGTTACACATCAACGATCAGCCTCTTCAAGTGTACTATGCCAATGATGGTCAGCAGCACTTTGTTGCTACCAAAGCCCAACAAGTGCGCCATCATACACTACAATCCGCCAATGATCGCAGCGGCGGACGCGGACGGGCAAAATTGGGTAGCAGTGGCGATATTAGCGCTCAAATGCCCGGCCAAGTGATCGAGTTGCTGGTGACCGAAGGCGATAGTGTACAACATGGTCAGACCTTAATGGTGCTAGAAGCAATGAAAATGGAAATTCGTGTAGCTGCGCCATTGGCTGGTCAAATAACCACTTTAAATGTGACACAAGGCATGACAGTTGAGCGCGGTCAACTATTAGCCCAAATCGCACCACTTGATAGCTAGTCGGGTATTGATAGCCCTGCCCGCCTTAAAACATGTTCGGCGGCTCGAATCATTGGCATGTCTACCATTTTGCCCTGATAATTGAACACACCTGCTCCGCTGGCTTGAAAAAGATGATGGGCCTCAATTAACTGTTGGGCAAATGCAATCTGATCATCAGTGGGCATAAACACCGCTACAATCGGCGCAATCTGTTTCGGATGAATGGCCAACTTGCCTGTATACCCTAATTGCATGGCTTGGGATGTATCTGTAATAAGGCCATCTATGTGATTTAAGTCTACATATGGTGTATCAATCGCTTGTAAGCCATAAGCAGCAGCATGAACCACCACCGCACTACGCCCATAGAATACCTCACGCCCTTCTATTGAGCGGGTTGCACCCACATCGCTCGAAAAATCTTCAGCCCCAAACATCAGCGCGACCAACCGTGAATCGGACTGCGCGATCTCTTTTAGATTGACCACACCCAATGCTGATTCAATAATCGCCATGAGCTTAATGCGGCCAATTCGATAACCCATTTGCCGCTCATACTCAGTGAGTGCAGCCGCGACCAATTGCACATCATAGGCGGACTCTACCTTGGGCAATACATATCCATCAGGATTACCCTCAATGGTCACCGCCAAATCATCGGCTTGCCACTGACTGGGTGGATTAAGGCGCACTAGGCGTTCGCTGGCCCCAAAGTCCAAGTCTTCGGCTAGCAAGGCCTCGCGCACGGTATAGCGGGCTTCTTCTTTTTGTGACAGCGCCACTCCGTCTTCTAAATCCATGATTATGCAATCTACATCTAAGGATGCGCCCTTGCGGATTTTCTTCATATCATCGCCGGGCATAAATAACAAAGCGCGGCGCAATCGTTCATCACGTAAAATAGGCATCATAAATTCCTTACACTGTTGGCCGCTTCAAAAACAAAACCGAACGTTCTATTTCGCACACCACATCTCCATGTTGATTGAGTCCTAGATGCTTCAAGCGTACAATGCCCCGATCTGTATTTGAGCGCGACTCACGTTTTTCGAGTACTTCAGTTTCAACATAAATAGTGTCGCCATGAAAAACCGGCTTAGGATGATTCACGCGCTCATACCCTAAATTGGCAATAATTGTACCGTCGGTCAGGTCGCCTACTGTTAGACCTACAACCAACCCCATCGTGAAAATGCCATTAACGATGCGCTGTCCGAATTGAGTTTTAGCCGCAAAATCCTCATTTAGGTGTAATGGTTGCGGATTCATGGTCAGGGTCGAAAATAAGACATTGTCCATCTCGGTAACAGTGCGCCCCAAGTGATGACGCATTTTCATACCAACTTCTAAATCGTCAAAATATTGACCGGTCATCACAGCTACTCCTCATTTTTGGTCACGTAAGGGTATTTTAGCTATCATTTGAAGGTCGTAACAACTTTTTAATGATAGAAAAGAGCGAAATGATGCAGTTAGCAAATAAAGTTGCCATAATCACAGGCGCGTCGCGGGGGATTGGCCTTGCCATTGCGTTGGCTTTTGCCCATGAGGGTGCAACAGTAGTAATTGCCAGCCGCAAGCAAGAGGCGCTGGACGATGTATTGGGCGAGTTAGAAGGGGTTGGCGGCAAGTGTGCGGCATTTGCCACCAACACTGGCTATATGGAACAATGCCAAGCCCTTATTGAGCAAACAGTTGGCACATTTGGGCGCGTGGATATTTTGGTGAATAATGCCGCCACCAATCCCCACTTTGGCCCAGTGCTAACATCAGAAGCTAGCCAGTGGCAAAAGATTATAGATGTAAACCTGATGGGCTATTTTTGGATGAGCAAGTTTGCCGCCGAATTTATGCAAAACAATGGTGGCGGCAAAATCATCAATATGGCCTCAGTAGCGGGCATCAGCCCCGGCCCTATGATGGGTGTATATAGTGTGAGCAAGGCGGCCGTTATTATGATGACTAAAGTGCTGGCTCAAGAATTAGGTGGACATAATATCCAAGTGAATGCCATTGCGCCGGGTATCATCAAGACACGCTTTGCCGAGGCGTTGTGGTCGAACCCAGCACTCTTGAAAGCCTATACCGACCGCACGCCAGCTGGCCGCGTGGGCGAACCAGAAGAGATTGCAGGGGCGGCGGTCTATTTGGCATCGGCACAATCGGCCTATCATAATGGGGATGTATTAGTACTAGACGGCGGCAATTCAACAATGGGCTTCTAGAGTAACCCTTTTCGCCTCAGTTCAGCTTCTAGCTTATGAAAACCAGTGCCACGGTCTCCTACAAAATCAATATAAGGAACCCCCGCAATGAGCAAGGTGGGTTCCATTGCTTTGGCTCGCAATAGGAAAACAGGTGTTTCAACTTGTTCTGAAAACAGATACTCGCGGGGTGTCCACATAGACGCTTTCCATGCTGGCGAAAGCACACTGAGGGTTGCGGCAGCCTCGCGGATGACATCTTCTAGCTCTAAAAATAGTTGGTTATGATAGTCGCGCTCACTATCTTGATAATCCCAATAGCTATAACCACGTTGGCGCAAAAATTCTCGCAACAGCAACACAAAATCAGTATCTTCTTCGGCGTAACTGATAAATACATAACCCAACGATTGCTCGGCTTTGGCTTCAACAGGATGTGTAGAACGTGCTGAGGCGGGAATGCGCTGTAGCAAATTTTGAAATGCAGTTTCTGGATCACGTCGAAAATCTAGCCAACTTGTACCATAAAGGTTTTTGGGCATTTCTTTAATAAAGTCAATGACTGCGGGCAAAACCGCTACCTCGTTTTCAAGTGCAATATCAATTTCGCTGAGGATGAGTGCCGAGGCTACTGAGTGACGGCTAGTGACGAGGATCATTGCGTCAGCTTCGCTAATCGCTCGCCGCATGGCATCACCCCAATCTTCGCCAGCTTGAATGGCTTGTGCACCCCGCCAAATTTCTACCCCTGCATGGCGCAACTGTTCAGAAAGCTGGTCTGCAAAGGCTTTGTCTTGCTTGGCATATCGAATAAATATATAGCCCATAAAACCTCTTACTCCCGAATGTGGTTGTCGCCGATGATAATCCACTTATAAGTGGTTAGTTCTTCTAGGCCCATGGGGCCACGAGCATGAAGTTTTTGGGTGCTAACAGCGATTTCTGCGCCTAGCCCAAGCTGACCGCCGTCGGTAAAGCGCGTTGAGGCATTGATGTAAACTGCTGCCGAGTCTACTTCATTTAAGAAGCGCGTCATGGCATCTGGATTAGTCGTCAAAATACCATCAGAGTGAAACGTGCTATGTGTTTGAATATGCTCAATCGCTTCGGTAAGGTTTTCTACAACTCGAATCCCTAAAATTAGTGACAACCACTCAACGTCCCAATCGCCAGCTTGCGCGGGTTGAACATAAGCCTGACCATTCAAAATAGTAGCTGCATCGTCATCTACCCGAAACTGCACGCCATCTTCGGCCAAACGCCCTACCACTTGCGGAATAAACGCATCTGCTATTGCGCGGTTTACTAATAGAGTATCTAGTGCATTACAGACGGATGGGCGTTGTACCTTCGCATTATGCACCACTTCTATCGCTGCGTCCAAATTAGCGGTCTCATCAACATATAAATGGCAGATGCCAATACCACCTGTAATGACCGGAATGGTGCTTTCCTCACGGCAAAATTGATGCAAGCTATTACCACCACGCGGAATAATCATATCTACATAGTCACTTAGGCGCAGTAGCTCGCGCACATAACGCCGATCTGGATCACGGATAAGTTGGATAACATCGGGCGAAATACCCGTTTGTTCTAGAGCCGCATGAATAGTTTCTATAAGTGCAATATTGCTTTGCAAGGTCTCTGATCCGCCCCGTAAAATAACAGCATTGCCAGTCTTAAGCGCTAATGTCGCAACATCAATTGTAACATTAGGACGAGATTCATAGATAACGCCTAAAACACCCATTGGCACACGTCGTTTTTTTACTTGTAGGCCGTTGGGCATAGTGCGCTGGTCAAACTCAACGCCCACAGGATCGGGCAGGGTAACGATATGACGCACATCTGCTATGACACCTGCTAGGCGTTCTTGAAGATTAAGACGGTCGAGTAGTGCCTCAGACATGCCATTATTGCGCCCTGCTTTAATGTCTACTTGATTGGCTTCAAGAATAGCACTAGCGTTTTCTTCTAACGCATCTGCAATGGCTAACAGGACAATATTTTTAGTATTGGCATCTAATTGGCGTAATTGAATACTGGCAAGTCTAGCAGCCTTACCCAATGTAGTCATATCAACAGACATTAAGTTTGTTCCTTTTGGTTATCAAAAATAACGAGGTGGTCACGATGGATGGCTTCATCGCCATAAGTATATTCTAGTATATCTACAATATCACGCGAGTGTCGTCTGCCAATTAAAGCGAGTTCTTGGCTGCCATAATTAGCTAACCCGTGTGCGATTGGTTGATTAGCCTCATCCACCACCACCACTATATCGCCCCGTTCAAACTCGCCTTCAACTCGTACAATCCCAATAGGCAGCAAACTTGCCCCTTTAGATTGTAAATTGTGTATAGCTCCTGTATCAATTACTAGTCTGCCACGTGCCTGTTCTGCCAATAGCCAACGCTTGCGGCTTTCGAGATGAGTAGCAGTTGGTTCAAATGTTGTGCCCAATGTTTCGCCGTCCAAGATGCGCGTCAGAACGTTAGGCGTTGTGCCGCGCGCAATGACGGTGCGCGTACCGCTACGGGTAGCTAGTTGCGCGGCTTGAATTTTGGTAATCATGCCACCTGTCCCTTGCCCAGAGGATGAGTCACCAGCAAGGGCCCATATTCGTTCTGTAATTTTCTTTATAGTAGAGATAAGGTGTGCTTCGGGGTTTTGACGTGGGTCTTGATCATATAACCCTTCCTGATCGGTGAGCATAATCAGGTAGTCAGCATCAATAAGCGCTGCGATATAAGCCGAGAGATTGTCATTATCACCAACCTTAATTTCATCTACTGCCAACGTATCGTTTTCGTTGACGATAGGCACAACCTTATGATCCAGTAGCATAGTGAAGGTATTACGCGCATTCAGATACCGTACACGGTATCGTAAATCGTCATGTGTGATTAGAACTTGGCCAATACAGATGTCATAATGCCCAAATAGCATACTGTAAAGATTAATGAGGTGTCCTTGCCCTACCGAACATAGCATTTGTTTAATAGGAAGATGTTGAGGTAATGGAGGATTTTTTAGCACTTCTCGACCAGCAGCCATCGCGCCTGATGAAACTATCACCACACGATCACCATTGGCATGAAGCACAGCCACTTGACGAATAATGTCTAGCATCACAGGGCGCGAAAGGCGATCTGTCCCATTGGTTAAGGTGCTTGTCCCAAGTTTAATAATAATTGTGCGCGAAGCCATGCTTAACTCCCTTTGATGGGTAAGATCATTTTTTATTTTCTATAATCCTACACTTCTCAAAGAAGGACGCATACTTTCAAATCGCCAAAAAATCACGCCAAATTGCACCTAAACAGAACCATATCACTAAATAATAGCGATATAGTTCTGTTAAAAAATTTCTAAGCTATGAAGACTTACGTTTACGAGGGCTTTTCGGCTTGATTTTAGATGACTCATCATCTGCCGATTTTTTGGAAGCGTTACGTTTGGTTTTTGGAGGAGTATCGGTCGCTATTTTGTCAGCAATAAGCGGAAGCACATCCGCTAAAGTTACTTTTTCTACCGATATTTTCTTAGGTAAGCTAACATTGGTTTTCTTATACTTTACATAAGGGCCATAACGACCATTGTGTAATGTTACTACGCCGCCGTCAGGATGTTCGCCAAGTTCGCGCAAGGTCTCATTATTTGGGCGTGCTTTGGCGGCTGATAAAAGCTCTAGCGCACGATCTAAATTAATCGTCAGAATATGATCGTCTTTCGTCAAAGATTTAAATGTCTTATCGCGCCGTACATAAGGGCCATAGCGCCCGATGCTAGCATAAATGGGTTGATTAGTTTCAGGGTCTTCTCCTAATAAACGTGGCAAGCTCAATAGTGCAAGCGCCTCAGCCAACGACACATTTTGCGGGTTCATGCCCTTGGGGATTGAGGTGCGTTTAGGCTTATCGCCATTGTCGCTTTGGTCGCCCAGTTGCACATAGTAGCCGTATGGCCCTTGTAGTATATAAACATGCGCACCACTATCTGGATCAGTGCCAAGTGGTTGGGGGCCTTCATCTTTTATACGAATACGATACTCAATCTCAGCTACCGATAAGTCACTGGGGGCGAGTTCGGCAGGCAATGAAGCACGTACAACATCCTCGCCTTGCCCAAGTTCAACATAAGGCCCATAGCGCCCCACCCGCACTTTGGCTGCTAGATCAGCAATTTCAAGGGCATAAATATCACGCGGGTCTATGCTAGTTGCTTTATCTAAAACCCGGTTTTCTAGCCCCTCAGAACCACAATAAAATTCATACAAATAAGGCAACCATTCAGAATCACCTCGCGCAATCTCATCAAGTTGTTCTTCCATACGGGCTGTAAACTTCACATCCACTAAATCAGGAAAATGAAGCTCTAGCAGACGGGTTACAGCAAAAGCCAGAAAAGTTGGCACTAGCTGATTGCTGTCTTTAATAACATAGCCGCGATCTTGGATGGTACTAATTACCGAAGCATAGGTGCTGGGGCGGCCAACACCATCACGCTCAAGTGCCTGCACCAATGATGCTTCTGTATAACGGCTGGGCGGCTTAGTTTCGTGCGAAACAGCTTCTAATTCTTTGCATTCTACTATGTCTCCCACAACTAAGGGGGGCAAAATAGATTCTTGGTCATCGAGTGCCGCTTCAGGATCATCTGACCCTTCAACATAGGCTCGAAAGAAGCCCGGAAAAATAATGCGCTTGCCAGTAGCGTCGAATGTCGCGTTTTTAACAGTGATAGTGACATTCACAAACAGCAAAACTGCTTCAGCCATTTGCGTAGCGATGGTACGCTTCCAAATCATGTCGTAAAGCCGCGCCTCTACCCCTGAAAGGCCCAATTCATCAGCCGTTCGCATCGCTGTGCCGGCTGGACGAATGGCTTCATGGGCTTCTTGGGCTGATTTGCTAGCAGTGGTGTATTGACGTGGGTTATCGCTCAGATAATCTGCACCATAACGCGCTTGAACAGCCGAACGCGACGCATGAATAGCTTCTTTTGATAAGAAAACGCTATCAGTACGCATGTAGGTAATATAACCCTGCTCATAGAGCTTTTGGGCAACACGCATAGTATCGCGGGCCGACAAACGCAACTTGCGATTGGCTTCTTGTTGCAAGGTGCTAGTGGTGAATGGTGGTGGCGGCTTGCGGCGTTGAGTTTTTTCCTCAACATTGCTTACTTGCCATTTACCTTTTAGCAATTCATCTCGCAAAGCCAGTGCATCGGTTTCATCCAATAAGCGTACTTTGGCTTTTGGTTTTAGCTTGCCAGTGTTTTCATCAAAATCGCGCCCACTTGCCACCCTAACACCATCAATAGTAGATAATATTGCGGTAAAGCGTTGTTTGTCTTTTTGAAGGAGCGCCTTTAAGTCCCAGTAGGTCGCTGAATGAAAAGCAATGCGCTCACGTTCGCGTATAACCAACATATCAACCGCAACCGATTGCACTCGCCCAGCTGAAAGTCCCGGCGCAATTTTTTTCCAGAGTAACGGCGACAGTGTATACCCTACCAAACGATCCAAAATGCGGCGGGTTTCTTGGGCTCTTACCAGTTGCTCGTCAATAGCGCGGGTGTCAGTTAAAGAATGTTGAATAGCGTCGCGTGTAATTTCATGAAAAACCATACGCTTAATAGGAATTTTGGGCTTTAATACTTCGGTGAGATGCCAGCCAATGCTTTCGCCCTCGCGGTCTTCGTCAGTAGCAATAATAAGCTCATCGGCATTTTTTAGAGCATCTTTTAGCGTCTTGATAACTTTCTTTTTATCAGCAGGGATAACATAAAGTGGCGCAAAGTCGCGCTCAACATCAACCCCAATACGTGACCATGCCTCGCTTTTGTAGGCTGCTGGAATTTCTTTAGCAGACGATGGAAGATCGCGAACATGTCCCATACACGCTTCGACAACATAATCTTTTGGTAAATATGATCGAATCGTCTTGGCTTTTGTTGGCGACTCAACAATGACTAATTTTGGCATGGATTCCCTCAAAACTACCCTAATATACTGCGCCCAAAAGGTACACGAGTTAATGAGAACTTGTCAAGCAAGCTATGTTCGCTGTTCCCATTCTTTAACCAGCAAAACGGCCTCTGGTGTCCCAATTTCCTCTAAAGAACGTGCAGCGATTTCAGCAACTGACAATGGTTCACCATCTAAATTTACGATGGTAGTGTCGTTTAGGCACATACCCAGCTTCGACACAGCTAAAGGCAACCATGTGCCACTTGCGCCACCCAACGTATCAGCAATAATGGCCCTTCGTAAAGGGTTCGGATCGTCTAAAAGATTGGCTAATTGCACAATTCCACTTGATTCATCTGTCCAAACAACAGCCATTGCGGCCGCACTACAAACTGTCAGATCATCCAGCGCTCGATCTGTTTTGATAAAATCAACTAAAGGTGCAATTGATGGTTGTTTTAGTACACCCAACGCTTCGGCAGCAGCCCACAAAACCTCGTTGGCTTCATCCATCAACGCTTCAATAAGAATAGGTATAGTACGCTCATCGCCAATTGCCCGCAAGACAGCAATGGCTGCTGTCCGAGTTTCCCAGCGTGGTGCATACTCAGAATTAAGCAAACGGGCTACTTCTGGTAGAGCTACCTTACCTATATTTGACAGGGCTTCTTGACTATAAGATCGTAGTGCTTCGTTTTGCATTGCGTCAACTAGAAGTGGAATACCAGCAGGATGGCGCAACTCACCGAAAACGCGTGCAGCAATTCGGCGTTCGTATAAGTCACCATAAGCCATAAAATCAATCATTCGCTCAATTAACGCTTTTTCGTCAAGTCGCTTTAATCCGGCAATAGCAGCTAGAGATTGTCGCCAATCATTTTGTTGTAAAATGCTGATGAGTCGTTGTGCTAGTTTTTGTTTAGTGGATTCATCTATTGTAGCTCCCGCTTCGACACACGCTAAGGCAAGGAAAGGGTCTGTATCGGCGATTTCGAGAATGAGATTATTGGGATTGTCTAGTAATTGGGCAGCAAAAATAACTGGTTGATCCCAGCGTGTGAATATGCGGTATTGTTCGTTAAACATGGGTTGTTTTACAACTTTGCCAACGCCATCTTTGATAATCATAAGCGCCGCAAAATAATCGCGGTATAGGTTGTGTTGAAAGGAAAGTTGGTTGTTGATGTTTTCTTGAAATATTTGCGCTTCAATAGCTTCTTGTATAGTAAGGTTTTCTTGTTCTTGGTTGCCTTTTCGGCCAAGTAAGCCTTTTCGCTCTGTTATTTGATTAATTGCCCATTGTTTTTCCGTTTTGTAGAGCATACCTTCATCTAGCATTCGGCTGGCTATTTTTGCTATTGCGTCAGTATTTATTTTGAAGTTTGATAGATGATTTTGTATGGTTTTTGCGTTGTTTTCTGCTGAACTTAGATGCTGATAAAATATAGATCCTGTTTCTTGTTTGAGAATGACTATGGGAAGATTCATCTCTCCATAATAACGTTTTATATCTACAGCCAAAGCAACTCTATCGGGACAATCGTCCGATTGTATCCAGCGTTGTAGCATCTGCCAATTACGGCCATCTGTGCCATCTAAATGATCTAAAAACAAGCTAACGTGTCCGCTTTCAACTATTTTCACCACATCTGGAGACAATTGATCAGCTAAAAACTTGCTAAACTTTACGCCACTTTCCCATTCCGATAAATCAAGATAAATCGGTAAGGGTTCAGACTGAGCGTCTACATATCGCCACGCACTCTCAAGCGCCAAACGTTGTAAGGCAATGGTCTTCCCTACTCCGTCGCGCCCTACCAAAATAAACTTGTGCTGACGCTGGAAAAGCTCGCTAATGCTTCCGAGTGTGATTAGTGCATTTGAACTTGATGTAATATCTCCTATGGGGTCAATTTGTTTGGCAAGCGCTTCTTCGGCTTGTCTTGCAATTTGTTCGCCAAGGTTATCATTCTCGCGTATTACAATTTCTTCTGCTTCATCTTTTTGAACATTAAAAGGTTCAGTCTCAATTGAGAGTGGTCTGTACCCGATGCTAGCGTTTACACATTGTCGAATAAGCTGATAAAGATAAATATCAACTGGGCTGTGATCTGACCTTTTCGTGATATGTGTATGTAACTCGAGAATACGGATGAGTTCCTTGAGATGCAGTTGATAATATTCTTGTGATCCCCAATTTTTGAAGTCAAGGGTAATATCACGTCTTATATTTTTCGGCCAAGTTGTGATGTCTCTCATGACTATAGGAAAAACATTGTTTCCATTGCCTTGAACCCCATCTAACAAAGCACTATCAAAATAAGGCGACAACACAACAATGTATCCGGCAGGTTGCTGCAATTCTTTAACCGTTTCGCGTTTGGTTTCTGGTATCAAAAAATCGGCCCATAGTTCAATTCCGTTTAGAATTAAATCTATGGCTAAACGTGCTGAAAATTGAACATCTGCGGGATGATAGATAAGCTGAAGTGTATTCATAGTTTTTATAGGTTTCCTTATCCGGTAAT
The DNA here is from genome assembly GCA_964561305.1 of uncultured Anaerolineae bacterium. Lineage (GTDB taxonomy): Bacteria > Chloroflexota > Anaerolineae > Aggregatilineales > J027 > J027. The sequence goes on along the minus strand of CAZLPC010000012.1, from coordinate 5,762 downwards.
TATCAAGACCTATCGGGCTTTAGATAAAATTGATAAACAATACCTTCAATACGCTGATAGCGAAATTCCCGCGATCTGCGCCCATCGGTAATAGGAGA
>CAZLPC010000012.1:0-5654 GCA_964561305.1 uncultured Anaerolineae bacterium | reverse complement strand
TAAGCAAACGCATCATCGCCCATATCAAAAAAAACTGTATTAGACTCGCGCCATACAACCACATCCGATTTTCCAAATATGCCCAAAGGCAGCTCTTGGGGTCTAAAAGAGATGTTTTCTACTTGGCCATAGTTTGTATCCCATTGCTCACATAAAGCCCGTAAATCGGCGTATACAGCCTCATAAGAGCGCCCCATTCGATGTCCAATAGATACTTCAAAAAAAGTAGGCATCACACCAATAACAGCAAGTACAACTAAAGGGGCTAGCACAATGAGGGCTAAAGATGAAAGATTGATATGATCTCGCAGTAAAAGCCACAAGCCTTTTAGAAAAGTATAGGCCAATAACGCAATACTAATAGACAGCCCCAACAGCCAAACATCTTCAATAATGGCTATACGAAAAATAATAGCGGGCTCAAAAAAATATGCGCTAATTACCATAATCATCACCAAAATCGCCGAGCTAAATAGCGAGCTCATAACCAAAGCAAACGTGCGGCGCACGACAGGATGCCAATTCTCCCAAACAGTCATTAGGTCTTGAAAAGTATCTTTACTCATCTTCGTCTAGTTGCCGTTCTATACGAGATGAAGTGCGTTCCAAATAAAAATAAAAACGGTCGTCCACCTGTTCAAAGGTATATAAGTCTGTATTGCGAAGTGGTTCAGTGTCGTCTGTCACACAAATATAGCCAACTTCACCACTGCTATCGCCCACATCAAACCACACCTCGCGCCCCTCATTGCGCAACGAAATGCGCACCAACGCGAAAACTCCGACCTGCGCATCGTTTACCAACGCGGTCGAGCGCGGCCCTTCTGCCAATACTGTATCGCAAATGTCCACCATTTCTGCCCGCGATTGCTCAAAGTTCCATTCGCGTCGAATCTTAAAGACAGTTTCGACCAAAGGTGTGAAAAACCAGATGAAAATGAGGACTGATAACAGTAGTGGCCCCAACCACGCCATGATAAGATTGCGCGTTTCAGTATAGTTATGGCGTTGGCTGGCCCGATTTTGCAAACTATAAGCATTATAGAGCAAATAAAACATAGAAAGTGTTGCTGTCAAAAACCACATCGGCGTAAATATCAATAAAAACGTTGCAAAACCTGAATTTAGCGTTGTTGGAATTGTTAGCACCATGAATAAATAACACAGTTGCAGCACCAAAAACGCCAACACAAACATCAGTGCAATCCGCGCTTGCGGATGCCACTTGCCTAGCCATTTCACCACCATTGTTTACGTCTACCTCTGCTTATATTCACCCTATGTTGTTTAGACACCATGCCTTGTCATCAGCAAGGCTGCTGGCTACAATCCGAACTGACTTAGAATTGAACATCTAAAATAGTTATAAAGTAACTATAACAATCAGAAAGCTATTGTAGTAGACGATGATGAGAAAAAATCAAATTCGCAACAATAAATCGCGCAATATACCACTTCGCGCCATTGGGTTAATAATAGTTGGTTTGGCGGCAGCGGTTGGGCTTGTGTGGTTTTTGGCCCAAGCCACCGACACCACCACCACCGTTATTTTAGCCAACGAAGGCAACTGTCCACGTGCTTTATTGCAATTACAGCCCCGCGATGGAGGGGGTGTCATTACATTAGTGGCGGGCCCCGGCGAGCAAGCCGAAGCAGAAGTAGCAGCCGACATTGTATATGACTATTTGATGAGTACCGAAAGGCCTGCGGGGACAAGTGCCACCGAAGGGCGCGTTTGCTTTGATCGAGATCAGGGTGAGATTGAAGTACCGCTGGGTGGCTCATTTACTTATCGGGTAACATCTGTCACACGCCCCTATATCATTTTTGAGGTAGATGCCGCCTGTCCAGATTCAACCATTTTCTTAACAGCACTCGGCGATGAAAATCGTGAACCTATTGTTGTGCTATCTGGTGCAAATCAAGAAATTGAAATTAGCCCCGACCGTGCCTATAGCTATGATATTACTGTGCTTCAACTAGCAGACCCCACTGCAAATATATGCAATGGGGTCGAAGGTGCACAAATTACATTGGGTAATGGCGAAAGCAGAACCATCCGAGTAGAGCCAAGCACCGACTAATCTCCCCCCTACCCCATTAGGGCGCTTGCCACACAAAGCGTTGTGTGGACGAGCGCCCACTGACCGGAATTGGTACATCATTCTGCAATACCACAATTTCTACAGTCCAGAGCAAGGCCCGTTGCTCACCGCTTGCAGGGCGTAGGCTTTCTGGCAATGCAAAGTCAGTTTGGGTTGTCTCTATTGACAACAACACACGATCGGTCGCTTCATCAATGACTGTCAGCAAATAAAGTTCTTCGCGCAAAAGCACACCGCTTTGCTGCACCCACATCAAGCGCACCGCCGATGTCGAGGTCAACAGCCCGTTGGTTGGATAAAATGGCTGTGGGGCAATATGTGTGGGTGTAGGTGTAATGGTTGGCGACCCCGCTGGCGTATTGGTAGGTGGTGGTGTATAGGTGGGGCCCGGCACTTGATAGCATTGCCCAAGCGTAATTACTGGCGGGTTGGGGCAAGAGCCAACCGACGATTCACTAAAGTCACACCCCCGACAATCTAACCCCCCCGGTAAGGGATTTAACTCGCATAAGCGCCGATTAGTCGTGCCATTTTTAATAGCAATGCTGGTGATGGTGTCATCCTCCACCGCACAATATTCATAAATGGCATAAGGTGTCACATCTTTTAACAAGGGTGGCAATGCTTCATAAACAGCCGTTTGGGTAGAATCTAGGCCAAACGGAGTTGGGGTAAGGGTTGGGCGCGGAATGGTTAGGCGTTGGCCTTCACTCAGCAAGCGACAACTCGATAAATTATTAGCTTGTTCAATCGCCTGCACGCTTACATTATAAAATAGTGCTATCGCCCCACAAGTATCGCCGGCCTTGACGACATACTCATAAGGTAGCGGCGTATCGCTGGGTATAGCCGTCGGATTTGGTGGACTGGTTGCCGACGGCGGAGCAGCCGTTATCGTTGGTCGAAACGTGGACGACGGGGTAAAAGTAGGCCCACCTTGGGTTGGAGTGTCGGTGGGCTGCACGGCCACATCGGTTGAAGCAATTGTGGGTTCTATTGTGGGTGCGGGGTTGTTGGTGTCTTCGTTACAAGCCACCAATACCAACACAAAAAAAGCTATCATCAGCCATATTAAACGCATGTGCATAGTTGTTATCTATCTTCCTTGCCATTGAAACGTACGCGGGCGAGTAGTTTCGCGCACAGCCACAACGGCTTCTCCGTCAAGCGTGCCAATGCTAATTGTCCATTCCAAAGTCTGGCGTGTAAGGCTGTTAGGTTGCCATGCCTCGGGTAGCACAAAGAACAAGTCTTGGGTAATAGCTTCAAAAGATGCTTCTGCGTCGCGGTTGAAGACGCGCACCACATAGGCTTCGTTGGGGGCCAAAGCGCCAGAAGACGACCATCGCAACGTGACAAGGCTATTGGCATCAAATTCAGCATTTTCACGCGGAGAAAATGCCGATGGCACATTAAAGGTGGGGGTATAGGTTGGCGTTGCAGTTTCAAGGCCAGACGGCGTGGGTGATAATGTCGCAGTGGGCAAAGGCGCGGGCACACGCATACGTTGGCCCGGATACAGCAAGACTGTACACACCTCGCCACCATAACGCTCGCCAAAATCGCATTGAGAGAAAGTAATTTCCGGATTAATATCAGACAGAACTTTTGCGTCGGCATCGTAAAGGCGTGCGATGATAATCATGTTCTCATCGCTACTAACGGTGTGCCACTGCAATCCGGGCCGCAGGGTCGGCTCTACCAGAAATTGGGCTAAAATATCCGGCGTTGCATCAGAATCGGCTACTACACGATTTTGGGTGCTGCCTCCAATGCTACCATCTTGTTGGCTACTGACTTCACCATCAACCTCACTGGCTGCATTTGGATCAAGGGTTGGTGTTGGCCACGGAATATTGATCGTTTGCCCCTCTTGCAGGCACGCCGCACAGGTTAGCTGCGGATTTTCAGTTAAAATAACATCCACAATAGTATAGTTGCGGTGTCCACATTGCTGGGCCAAGCCATACAATGTATCGCCAGATTGAGCCGTTTTTATACAGGGCCCTTCAGTTGGCGTTGGCAGTGGCGTAGCAGGTAAGGGCGTAATAGTCGGAAACGAACGCGGTGCAGAGCGGGTGTTGGTTGGAAAGGTGGTTGGTGGCAGAGAGGATGGGCTGGCCGTGGAGCTTTCGGATTGTATATTTTCACTGCTGGGTTGTGCTGCATCATCATCCATTAAGAGTGTAAGCGCAAAAAACAACGCTCCCCCCACCAACACCAACACTACCAAGGCTGTCAACACTGCAATGGGCGCACTAAATACATTACGTGCCAACAGATCGTCTTCACCCGCTATGGGTTCTGATTTGAAACCTTCAGAATGGCGGTCTAAGGGTGCTATTCTTTCAGCTTGTCGTTGTCGTCCCAACCGTGTGCCACAAATAACACAATTGTCGGCATTGGCAACGTTTGTCGCCCCACAGTTGGGGCAGCGCTTACGGTTATTACTGGCCATCTTTTCTCAATTCCACAACAAAAAACGCCTTGCCATTATAGCAAGACGTTTCAATACCGAAAACACCCGTCAGATAAACATGTGCAAAGCGCCGAGTTGACTTAGCTAAAATGGCTTTAGCCAGTTATCGAGCCAGTCGTAGGCTTGATGCCGTGCATGAGATGGAAAAAGCAACTCTTCAGGATCAGAGTCGTAATAATATAAGCTAAAGCGATTATCCGCGCCCATCCGTTGATAAGTGCGTTTGGCTTTTTGATAGACCAGTTCTCCATCAGAGCTATCTGGGTCAGTGCGGCTGGCTGAAAGCAAGAAGGGACGCGGCGCAGCAAGGCTTAAAATACGATCATAGTCGGCAATTTGAAGCAGGCGTGGCACTGCAAATTCTACTTGAATGGGCAAACCAGCCTGTAGTGCGGCGTGCATACTGCCAATGATGCCATGCGCCACGCCTGCTGCCAGACGATCATCAAATGCCATCGCCCACATAGCCATTTTTGCGCCATACCCATGCCCAATAATCGCCAAATAGTTTGGATCAATCTCTGGGCGCTCTAACAGGTAATCAATGCCACGGCTGGCATCCCAGATAATTTTCTTTAGTAAAGTTTCGCCTCGTAATAAACGCACCGCCAGCTCTGAGAAATTACGCATATAGGGGTCTAGCGGATTATCATAGTCAGTATAGGGTGAGGCGCGTTCTTCAAAAGAAACCGCATCGGGCGCAAAAACAATATAGCCACGTTCTACCAATTCAATACCGATGGCTTCAGAAGGTTTGCCCGCTAGCCCAACAATCTCGCTTTTACCCACCCGCCAATCACGATTATGGCGATGGTGACAAAAAATAGCTGGTGCTGGTGCAGTAAGATTATTTGGGATCAATAAATATGCAAAACCCCATTCATTAGGGCTAATTTGGTAGGTTACTTTTTCACGCCGATAGTACCCAACATTGACCGATTCTAGTACACGCGGATTAAGTGAAGCTCGGTCGGGTGGTGCGCCCAAAACGGCACGTAAAGCATCGCGGTGGGCTTGCATTTGGTGTTGAAGGCTCATAATCGTTCATTCGCCTCTATAATATATATTCA
>CAZLPC010000011.1:0-19219 GCA_964561305.1 uncultured Anaerolineae bacterium | reverse complement strand
CAGTTAGCCGCATCACACCCGATGGCATGACCAATTTATATCTGGCTGCACTGGCCAACTGCCCGCCGGGGTCTCCATTTTTCCCAGTTGCTTATCATGATGGTGGCCCGCCCATGTTTGCGTTGGCTATTCAAGCGGCTGATCTTGCATTAGACGCTTTTCATAATGCGCCATCGCCCAGCGTTGCCTGTCAACGCCTTACTGAGCATATTCAAGCAGTAACCGATAGATTAACGCCAATTGCCCAACACCTAGTTACGCAATTTGGCGTGCGTTTTGGTGGTTTTGACTTCTCGCTAGCTCCTTATCCCACCGATGCAGAAAGTTTGGGTGGGGCGCTAGAAGCTGTGGCCGGCCCATTTGGCAGCAGTGGGGGCATGATAGCTGCTGCCAGCTTAATGATGACAGCCATTGATCGCGCCGATTTTCAGCGTATTGGCTTTTGCGGTCTTATGTTGCCTGTTTTAGAAGATAGCGTGTTGGCCCGCCGAGCCGCCGAAGGGCGCTTACATGTTCAAGATTTGCTGTTGTTAAGCGCAATTTGTGGCACTGGGCTAGATTGTATTCCGTTAGCAGGCGATGTGGGAACCGATGGATTAGAAAACTTGCTCTTAGATGTCGGAGCATTGGCTTTGCGCCTGAATAAACCCCTTACAGCACGTCTGATGCCTTTTCCAAACAAGCAAGTGGGCGATGAGTTAACCTTTGATTTTGAGTTTTTTGCTGATTCAAAAGTGATGAATGTGTCGTTGAAGCGCGGGTTTAATATCACTGCCGACACAAATTTTCATATTGTCTCACGTTGTTAGACCTCTGGGGGGTTTCGGGGCATAATAGAGGAGTGTGTGTAATTTGTCTCGACCACCCCTAGGAGGCCGTAGTAGTGGATTTGGCAGAAACCAAACAACGTATATCCTCCCTTGCTCGCTGGGGGAGTTTGGTGTTGGTACTACTGTTGGCGGCGGGGTGCATTCGTCCAGTAGATGAGACTTCAGCAACCCCAACAACAACTGTATCCAATGTAACAGTCAACAATGGGTCTGGTGGCCCTGTTTCCAATGTTACGCCCTCTATACCCACTACGCCAACTATTCCTGTTGCGCCAGTTGATGGCTCAATTACGCTCTCATCTGCCGATTTGTTGGCTATCGAGAACTATATCACCAACCAAAGTGGGCAAGCACTTCAATTAGAGACTTTGACGGTGTGGTGGCAACAAACCTCCATTAATCCTGAAGAGATATTGGCGTTTTCGTTTCGTAACCCTAGTGGTTTGGCGTGTGTGGGGGTTGCAATGGGTAGCCGTGATCCGGCGACAGGCCTATTAAATGTGTTTACGGGTGGGGCCGCCTGTGCTACCGAATTAGGGGCTACGGCGCTAGTTAGTAGTTGGCTGTTGGTGGCACAAATTCAGCCCATTACGATTGTCGCCACAATAGGTGAGTTGCTGAATGCTGATGGCACAGTTACGGGGGCAACCGTGATTTTTCCGGATGGTTTACAAATTCCGATTTTAAGCAGTAGCATCACGAGTGATCGGTTTTTGCACATTTTGTCGCCTTCTTTTGTGACAGCCAGCGAAGTGGTCTTTTTTGGGCAAGATGGCACAGAAATTCGTCGGCAGCGGGTGGCTCAGTAAAATATCAGTAGACCAAGGTGAAGAAAGCGATACAACGATGAAGCTCAAATTTTTAGTGCATTGGTTGCCACTGGCCTTAGCAATTGTGGCTTTGCCATTGGCAGCTTCTGCCTATTATATGGCGATAACACGCAGCGAGACTATCATTTATGAACAAGGAGCCCTCGATAGCGAGGCCTCCGCCGATATCGCGGTGCGGGCCTTGGCCGAAGCTGAACAAGCTACTGGAACCGCCGACACCATTTTAAGTTTATTAGAAGGTGGATCGGTGCTGATTACATTGATTGTGGGTTCTGTGGCAGTGGTTTTTACGCTTAATTTGCGTGACTTACGGGATGATCTTGAATTACAAGCCAATGCCAATCAAGAAAAAGTAGATACGACTTTGCGGCTGCGCGAGTCAGAACTGGCGCAACTGACCCAGCAAGTTCGTGAACAATCCAACGAGTCGCGTAAACAAATTGAAACACTGACAACCCTCATCAACCAACAACTAGAACTGGCCCGCAGCCAAGCCGAAAAATCTTTTCGTGTTTTGACGCTGCAAATGTTGGCCGAGCAGCAAGTTCGCGCTCACAATTATGACACCGCCATTTCACAATTGCGCGAGGCTTATGAGTTAGAAGAAACCAATCAATCCACGACCTATTTATTGGGCTATTTATACATCATTAAACGTCAGTTTGAAGAGGCGTTGTTTTATTTGCGCCGTACGCTATCCAACGATACTGACTTTGCGCCAGCTTTGGCAGCACTGGGCTTGGCTTTGCGGCGCTTGGGGGATCAACAAGATGATCATGTACATCGTAATCGGTTATGGGCCGAGGCCGAAGTGAACTTGACCAAAGCCCTAGAGTTAGAGCCGGGGATGTTGGATGCTGATGGTGAAAGTTATTTCGGGACATTGGGTGGGTTATATCGCCGTCAACATCGGCACGACGATGCGGCTTTGGCATACGACCGGGCCGTGAAGGTTACGCCAAATTCATCCTATCCAATTGGTAATTTGGCCGTGCTATATACTTATTTGGGCCGCCAAGAAGAAGCCCTAGCGCTATTTGGCCGTGTTGAACACATTGTGCGTGGCATGATTGAGGATAATCCGGGTGATTATTGGGCGCGTTTTGATCTGGCCCAATCGTTGCTGATACAAGGCAAAACCAAAGAAGCGTTTGCTAATTATCAAGAGATTATTGATCGGCAAACCCCAGCATCAGCCTATCGGTCAGCACTCAGTACGCTCGAATTTTTAGCGCAATCGCCCCATCAAATTGAGGGGATGAACGAGGTCTTGCGTTTATTGCGCGATGTCATTATCAATGCGGGCTAGCCTAGGCTTCGGGCAGGGCTTGGCCTTCATCGAAAATAGGTAGAGTAAAGCTGAAAACCGACCCACCATAAGGGTTGTCTTCGACCCAAATTTTGCCAGCATGGGCTTCAACTGCTAACAAGCAAAAGGTAAGTCCTAAGCCTGTTCCCTTGCGGCGGCCCTCGCGCCCTTCAATTTGTACATAACGCTCAAATAAGCGTTGCTTATAATCATCGGGAACACCGGGCCCTGTGTCTATAACCCGCACGGTTAAAAATGCTTGTCCAGAATCATTTAAAATAGGAGTATAAACAGCCTCTATACTCACTTTACCATCGCTGGGCGTAAATTTAATGGCGTTGTCTATTAAATTAAATAATACGCGCTCAATCTTATCGGCATCCACATCTACCAACGGCAAATCGGGTGACAACTGATTAATCAGCTTCACTTCCATTCCATTTGCCAATGCTGTTAGGCTATCCACCACTGACTGAGCGATGCCATATAGTTGCTTCGGCTCACACTCTAATGACATCGTGCCATTTTCCATCTTAGAGATGTCTAGCAGCGAGTTGATCAGATTAAGCATTTTGTTCACAGCCCGCGATGCGGTGTCAACGGTTTGATGGATAACGGGTTGCATCTTGCCTTCGGCCACTGCATTAATGAGGGCCAAACCCGCTTTGATGGCCGTCAGAGGCCCGCGCAAGTCATGGACGATCATATTCGAGAGATCTTCGCGGTTTTGCTGTAACTCGCGTTCTTCGGTCACATCTTCAAAGACCATCAGCCACCCAATAACGCGCTCGTTCTGAGAATGGACAGGTACATCGCGCCGATTCATAAACCGTTGTCGCCCATGACTGTTAATGATGGTAAAAATGCCACTCGATTCACCGATGGGTATCCACTTGTTCTCGCGCAGGCTGGCGATGGTGCTGCGAAGCGCATCAGAATTGCCGAAGCCCAAGCGTTGAGCCAAGTCGCTATCTGGGTTTTGATCTAAATAGCGTACAAGGGCATGGTTAAGCAGCGATTCTGGGTCTATCCCTAACAGTGGTTTAACACGCGGGTTAATTAGGCGTACATTGCCTTGTTTATTAACCAACACAATGCCCTCGGTCATGCTGTCAAGGATGGTTTGTAAGCGGTCGCGGTTCGATTCGATGTTTTGAATGAGATTTAGGTTATCGCTGGCAATCCGAATTTGTGCGCCTACTTGAATCAAGAAGATCATATCTTCATTGCCAAACGCACTTGGTTGAGCACTTTCTAGGGTAATCGCGCCCGCCACCTTTAGTCCTTGCAAAATAGGTACGCTTAAAATAGAGCGGGTGTCGGGATGAATTGTAGGATAGTAGGTATCTTGCTGCACATCAGGGATAAGCACAGTGTCACCGTTGCGTAAGACTTGCATGGTGGCTCCCATGATCAAGCTGTTGGGGGTAACTTCGGCGGGTAAATCGCCAAATGTTGCAGCCGGATAAGGAAGGTTGCTATCGGCGATGCGTAGCGCTAACACTGCGATATTGGCTTTTGTGCCGCCGGCTGCTCGCCGCAAAACCAATTCATAGACTTCGCGCAGTTCGATGCGGGCAGCAAACAGTTCTTGCCCCAAAATTTCAAGCAGTGTCAGTTGCTCGACGCGGCGGGCAAGGGCCGCATCTTTGCTGCGATACGATCGCGCATTGCTAATGGCCAATGCCACTTGGTTGGCATAGGTTAACAACACTTCAATATCTTCATCGCTATGAATGTGGGAAGTGCGATAATAAACGGCCAATATGCCTAAAAGCTCGCCCGCATTTCGCAGCATAACCTCGATAAGAGCTTGCTTGTTTTCATTAATTAATAACGAGCGTAGGGTTTCGGCAGCGGTGTCATTTTCAATATCGGACACCACAAGCGGCTGTTGGCGGGTATCGAGATGGGGCTGGCCCATCAACAAGGGTTGTGGGGCAGCTTTTACAAAATCAGCACTTAATTGATGAGATGCTGCTAGCCGCAAGGTGTCGCGTTTGCCGTTGTCCCACACATAAATAGCGGCACTGTTGGCCTGCATAACATCCACAGCAAACCGCGCCGCCGACGCTAGCACTACGTCAGGGTCTAGCGTGCTGCTAAGGGTGGTGCTAACAGTGGTAAGGGTACGTAGCTGTTGTACCCGATAGCGGGCTTGTTCATATAGCTGGCCATTATCTAGGGCAAAACCCGATTGAGCAGCAATGGTAGCCAAAAGTTGGGTCTCTTGGGGCGTAAATTGGCGTTCTGGGGTATCAAAAACAATCATAGCTCCCATGCGTTGTTGCGAGGTGAGAATGGGCACGCCAATCCATGCTTCGCGGGGCATATCAGACGAAATAATGCGATATTTCATAGCATTATCAATAATCAGGTTCCCGACATGTCGGGCGGTTTTGTCACCAATCACTTCATCTATGTATGGAACAGGTGACATCATCACGGCTTGGCCATTGCGCCGATGAATAGGAAACACAATGCTCAGGCGCTGGGGATCATATAATGCAATAGTGAAGTTGTTTACTTTTAATAATGAGGATACTTGTAAGTATAAGGCTTCTAAAAGGGTATCTAGGCTAAGGCTACTGCGGATGGCATTACTGATATTGGCGAGGGTCGAGAGATCACGGACTTGTTGTTCATAGCGGTGTTGGCTGCGACTAAGCCCATATACTCCCATAATTGTCACTAACAATGCAAAACTGCTCATCAAAAAAGCAATGGATGAAATGGCGTGATAGCTAACGGCGCTGACAATGACCAACGGCATAGGCAACAGCAAAATACCCACCAACGATTGCCAATTTAGCAATAGTTCTTGCTGTAATGGGCGCACGCTTTCGCGGCTGCGAATATAGACAATGGTAAGCGCTAGGTAAACGGCTAATTGAACTGCAATGAATCCTAATACAGGCATTAAGGTCTCAAAGCTAAGATCGATAAATGGCATTGTGCCGTCTAGCTGATGAAAAAACCAGCTTCCGATGGCAAGACTTAAGACCAACTGCCCCACAGTGCGTAGGGTTGCACCAGCTAGGTTAAAGCCTACCAAACGCCAACTTTTCAATAGATAGCGCGGGCCCTCGCGCAAGGTTACGCCAGTAACAACCCCAACGGCCACTGCCCACAACGCATTACCCGATTGTTCCCGATCATCCAGCAACAAATACGCTAAAATACCAATGCTGTGGGCGGCACTCAGCTCACCTTGTGTAAAAGATAGCCCAAAATTAATTGCGAGGGCTGTTAGTCCGGCCACCCACAACCACAAAAACAAATTGTCGGGCAAAATTTGAGGTGGCACAGCCACCAACAGCGCAATGGTCAAAAAGCCTGTCAGCCAGCCAAACAAATCTGCCCGTATTTTTGTTAGGGTAAACGGGTTAGGACGGTTGGGATTGGACATATAAAACTACGCCGCACCTTTATGTTTGTTAACAATTTGTTTAGATGTTAATTGGTAATTTATACTTTGTCAATAAACCCGACACAAACTTATAAACTCTGTTTAGAAAGTGGGTCACAAAGAAATATGCCTCTGGATACACTATCATCACTTGAAATTGGAAACGGGCATGTTGCTATTACATCTCAACATATACAGCTTACAATAGCGGCTGACAATGGGCAAACTTATCACGATGCCCAAGTGACCAACTATGTAGGGCTACGGCGGCGCAACTTTCCTCATTATCCACCCCTAAAACTCTCACTTATCGCACATACATCGCTACCACTATCACAGTTGCAAGGCACATTGGGCTTTGGGTTTTGGAACCACCCTTTTATGCCGGGTATGGCGGGGGTGCGCTTGCCGCGTGCGGTCTGGTTTTTCTTTGGTGGCCCACCTAACAACATGGCTTTGGCGCTAGGATCGCGTGGGCATGGCTGGAAGGCCGCCACTTTTGATGCGACGCGCCCGCTGTTTTTTGCATTATTGCCGTTTGCACCCTTGGGCGTGTTGCTGATGCGCGTGCCCCGATTATATCGGCTACTGTGGCCTATCGGCCAACGTAGTCTTGGTGTGGCCGAGTATGAACTTGAGTTAGACATAGTCCAACCACATCGTTATGAAATTCATTGGTACGCCCAAAAAGCACTTTTTTATATTGATGACCAACTGGTTTTTACGTCGCCGACTGCCCCCCGCGCCCCGCTTGGTTTTATCGCATGGATTGATAATCAATATGCGATTGTTACGCCCCAAGGGCGCTTGGGCTTTGGGGTGGTGGGTTTGCCACAAGTCCAATCCTTAACCATCACTGAGCTTGAGATCAGCCCATTATCATGATGGGGTGGCAAGCTATAATGAGTGCAAATTCAAAAATTGATAAGAAAGCGAACCCCATGCCTAGAAAATCACAAGTTGTGCTGTTACTGGTGCTGCTGGTGGGTGGTGTCGTGTGGTGGCCCAATCAGACCACCACCGCCCAACGCCCTGATGCACCTACCTATGCCCAACGTGGCCCTTATGACGTTGGCACACAAGAATTAGAAATTGAAGACGAGACCCGTCCGCTTCAGATCACGGTTTGGTATCCGACCGCCGGCCAAGAAGTTGCCCACACCTATCGTTACTCGCTGCTTCAGCTAGAAGGCAATGCCCTGCTTAATGGGCCAATTTTGACGACGGAACGTTATCCGTTGGTGGTGTTTTCGCATGGCAGTGGCGGCTATCGGTTGCAAAGCCTCTATTTAACCGAACATCTCGCTTCGTATGGATTTGTGGTGGTGGCGGCGGATCATGTTGGCAACACCGTATTAGATGAGACCAATTTTGAAAACTTGACCCTCAATTTTGCACTGCGCCCGATAGATGTGTTGCGCCAAATCGAGTTTATGACCGCAAATAATGATGCGTTATTTGGCGGTATGATTGATACCGATCAAGTGGCAGTTGCGGGCCATTCTTTTGGCGGATATACGGCCTTTGCCAGTGCAGGCGCACAAATTCACACTGGCACGCTTAATGAAGTAGGGCGCTATACGGGCAACGGCAATGATGTGTTGCCTCACGTAGCAACTGCACGCGGCCTGCCTGATGTGCCTGCCGAGTTATGGCCCAGTACCACAGTCCCCAATATTAAAGCAGTAGTGGGCCTTGCACCTGCGTTTTCGGTAGCTTTTGGAGAGGAAGGATTGGCGGCAGTTGATGTGCCTGCTTTGTTGGTAGTGGGTTCGGCAGATCTGTTGACACCACCAGCATCTGAAGCCGAAGTTTTTTATAACACCATCAGCAGTCAAGATCGGCACTTGGCAATTTTTGAAAATGCCGGCCACTTTGTTTTTGCCAATGCTTGCACACCAATTATGGTGCAAGGGGGATTCTTCAATGCCTGTTCTGATCCGGTATGGGACATGCAACGCGCCCACGATCTAACCAATCATCTTACCACAGCGTTTTTGCTCGCTTATCTACAAAATGAGGGCGATGCGCTGGCTGCCTTAGCGCCAAATGCAGTAGATTTTGTCGGGGTTCAATATCAATCCTCAGAAAGGTAGATAGTAGTTTTGTTGATATTTGCGCTGGTCAATGCCCCGTCATTGCGCGAACAAGTAGCGCTAGTTGCAGATGAATTGGGATATGACATACGCTGGGATTTGCCTCTGCAAGGTGTGGTTGCTACAGTAGCCGATACACGACCAGCCGCGTTGGTAGTTGATCTGGCCGATGAGACGACGCATTGGCCGGATGTGGTGTGGGCTCTAAAGACCAACCCCGCCACTCGTCGCATAGCGATTGTTGGTTTTGCGCTAGCGCTTTCTGATGATTTGCGCCAGCGTGCCGACGGCTTGCTGCTGGATGAAGTTTTGGATCTGCAAGATATGACAGACTCTGAACTACAATACAGTCTAAAAGCACATATAGCGGCTTCTGCCCGTCAAACCGATGTTGATTTGCAAGCACAATTGTTGCTGCAAATCAACCAACCGCCACCTACACTGGTGTTAAAAGGGTTGCACGAATTTAATACCCAAGCCTATTTTGAGGCCCACGAAACACTTGAACACGCTTGGATGGAAGAACCCGGCCCTATCCGCAATTTGTATCGGGGTATTTTGCAGATTGCGGTTGCCTATTATCACATTCTGCGTGGCAACCAGCGTGGGGCCTTAAAAATGTTCTTGCGCTCGGTGCAATGGCTAGAACCTTTGCCCGATATTTGTTGTGGCATTAACGTAGCCCAACTGCGTCAGGATGCCCAAGTGGCCCGCCAACAGCTTGAAGAACTTGGCCCTGACCGCATGGCCGACTATGATACCAGTCTGTTAAAACCGATTGAATTTGATCACACATTTGGATATGGAGCATAAACATGCGGTTAGCAGGCAAAGTAGCGTTAATAACAGGCAGTGGGCGTGGCATTGGCAAAGCCATTGCATTAAAGCTGGCTGCCGAAGGCGCAGATATTGTGATTAACTTTTTTCGTAACCGCGAACCTGCCGAAGCCACTGCCGAAGAAATTCGTCAGCTGGGGCGGCGGGTATTGGTCGTCAAGGCAAATGTAGCAGACCTCGATACCCTTGATGACTTGTTTGCACCCATTGAAGCTGAGTTTGGGCGGCTTGATATTTTGGTGAACAATGCAGCTTCTGGCTATAACCGTGCTGTGCTAGAGCAGCGCCCCAAGGGGTGGGACTGGACGATGAATATTAATGCGCGGGCGGCATTGTTTGTCTCTCAGCGTGCGGTTCATATCATGCAAAAAAGCGGTGATGGCGGCCATATTGTCAATATTTCGAGCTTGGGCGCACAACGGGTATTGCCAGAGTATGTGTTGGTGGGGGTATCGAAGGCGGCCCTAGAGGCCCTAACCCGTTATTTAGCCGTAGAGTTGGCCCCGCTTAATATTCGGGTAAATGCGGTATCGGCGGGCGCAGTACGTACCGATGCCTTGCAACATTTTGCCAATATGCGTGATGTAATCGAAGAAAAGCTAAACGAAATTGCCGCCGATACCCCGGCCGGGCGCATTGTCGAGGCCGAAGATGTGGCAAATGTGGTGTGTTTTTTGTGTACACCTGATGCGGAGATGATTCGGGGGCAAGTACTGGTGGTGGATGGCGGCCTTGCCCTTAAATTTTAGAGAGACTACTGTTCTCCAATAATTGCTATTAAAACGTATCAGTGATGGGTAGGCGCAAATAAACGGTTGTGCCTACCCCTTTTTGGCTGATTAAATGTGATTGTCCGCCATGTAAGTTGATAACTTCGCGGGTAAGCGGCAACCCCAGCCCAAAACCTTGTTGCTCTTGCTTATCGCGCTCTACTTGCCCCATCAAATCCCACGCCGTATTAATGTCTTTTTCATCCATCCCGCGCCCTTGGTCTGCAATTTCAATAACAACGGTTTTAGGGCTATCGGGGTTGATATAAGATTTGACAACTACGGTTGCTCCGCGCCCAGAAAATTGGATGGCATTGCGGAGTGGCTCGGTGATGGCTACTAGCAACAAATTTGGTACTCCTACCGTGCGGACAGACGTTATGTGTGTTTCAATTGTTACCAAGTGATCCTCAGCAAATTCATGAAGTTTACTGATAGCGCTTTCAATGAGGTCTTGTATATCTAGCTGAGTAGCGAGACGTTCCCATGTTTGACGGTTTTGGCTACTGGTGATCTCGGTCAGCATCACGGTTTGCTCGGCCAAGCGGTTTAGCCGTTCTGTGCCATTGCGGATAAATTGCAATATTTTTTGAAGCTCATCCCGATCAAAAGTGGTGTCAAGGTTGCCATCTTCGCGGTTAATTTCGTCATGTAGCAGGGTAAAGCCCCCTGTGACATAGGTAAGGGGGGTGCGTAGCTCGTGCGATAAAATTTTGACGATACTATCGCGGGCATTTTGCAATTGATTGGCTGCCAGTGCCTTTAGTTCCTCGTGCCGCCGAATGCGGTTGCGGATAACGTGCAAAAATTCTTCGGGGCGAAAAGGCTTCACCAAATATTCATCTACGCCAACTTCCCACCCCAATTTAAAGTCGTCGCGGGCATCCATTGCCGTTAAAAAGACAAAAGGCACAATTTTTAGGGGCGGGCGTTGGCGCACAGCCTCAAAAAATTCATAGCCGTTCATATTTGGCATCGAGATATCGCTGATAATAACGGCTGGGATGCGTTGGGTAGTATCGAGAACATCGAGGGCTTCAATGCCGTCGCTGGCAACCATCACTTCAAAGTTGCTTAGTTCTAAAAAGCGGGCGGCGCTGTCTCTGAAGTCAGTATTATCTTCGACAAACAAAATCAGTTCTTTACTCATTGCATGTACCTATCACTTACTAGCCTTTCCATTGATTGTATCATAAGGTCGTTGCTATTCTAATCACAACATTTATTTAAGGTTGATAAATTTGGCGATATACAGTCAATGTTTGGGCCGCAACTTGTGCTTGTGTAAAGTGATTGAGTACCCTTTGACGGCCACGTTCGCCTAGTTGCTGCCTTAATAAAGGTTCATTTATCAGTCGGCGCAGCAAAGCAGCAAGGGTCGCTCTATTTTCTTCTGGAAAAACAAGCCCACCATCGCCAATTACATCAGGAATTGCGCCGCTATCAGAGCCAATGACGGCTACTTGTGCGGCCATGGCTTCTATCAAAACACGCCCATATTGCTCTTTCCAAGAAGTTAGTGTGCGCGATGGCAAAACCAAGATATCGAGTTGGCGCATAAAGTCTGGCATGGCGACCGATGGTAGCCATGGTTGGCGCTGTATGCGTTCGTCTAGTCGTTTTTGCTGAATGAGCGTATCAAGTGCTGGTTTTTCGGGGCCGCTACCCACCAAATGTAACTGCCACGACAAATCGGTTAGCGTGGCTAGGGCTTCAATCAGTAAATCTAGTCCTTTGCCATGCCACAAGCGTCCTGCATAACCGATTTTTACGGGCTGATCGGTGAGGGTGGGTGCATGACGGGGATGAAATAATTCAGGATCAACGCCAAATTGTGGAATAACCGCCAGCGGCCCTGCATAGCCTTTTTGTCGCCAGACCTCAGCGGCGCTATCAGTTCCGACAATTGCATAGTCAACCTGTTTTAATACGGCGCGTTCCATCTGGCCAAAGGGGATAGGATAGTGCCGCAATAGATTTTGCCAGCTAAAAAAGAGTATTTTAGCTTGTGTTTGTTTGGCAGCCCGGACCGCCAGCCATGTAGCCAGATTATAGGGTTCTTCGTCTACATGTACCAGATGTGGTTTAAATACTTGTAGATGACGCTGTAATTGTGGATAGAAGTGTAGATGATAATTGCCGTTCAATCGAATCGGTGTTTCTAGCAGATCGTAGCCGTTGGTATAAACGCGCTCTAACTTGGTTTCGCCACGTTCATCGCGCCAACTGGGGGGAACCAAGACCCGCAACTGAAGCTGGGGGTCTTGTGTGGCCATGGCTTCTAATTTTCGTTGATAAATGCCAACAATACAGGCCTTCGACAGCATCAGCACGCGCATAGTGGCTGATTGTCCACTCCCTCTAGGTTTGTTCTTGATCTCTTAGCGCCGCCAAAAGGCAAACGCAACACTGCCTACACCAATCATCAGTAAGATTACAACGCCACTACCCATAATAGCAAGTAGCAAGCGTGTTGCACTGTCTAGCGACAGCTGCCCCATATCAAGCGTTGCGCCGGGGATGATGGCATCACTTGTAAATGGTTCTATCGTCACTAATCCAAATGGGACACTATAGCGGTTGCCTATGCCGACAAAGGTGGGCGCGGCATCGCTGCGCGTCGTCATTTGGTGGCGGGCTGTGGCGGGAATTTTTACTCGATAGGCCCCTTCTTCTAGGCCCACAAAGCATGTTGGTGTGCTGATATTGGTTAATTGGGTAGCGATGATGATTTCTTCAGTCATCAACCACACATCTATATTGCCCACTTGGTTTTCAGTGGCATCTTGTACACCATCTTGATTGACATCTTCAAAAACAGTTACACAAATTTCGTTGGCAAAGGGGCTATTGGCGGGTAATGTTGCTAATTCTATAATAATTGGCTCGTCGGTTAGCACCACTGGCTGCATGATGGGGCCCAAAATGCGATATGGCCCATCTTCTACCCATATTTGATATGTACCCGCCGCCACACCCTCAAAACAGCTTAATGTTGACGTTGTTAGCAAGCCGGCAACCGCTATCCCCTCAGGTGTTTTTAGCGCCAAGCGTACATTGGGCAGGGGTGGTTCGTTATCATTGATGCCATTTCGATTAAAATCTTGATAAGCCACCACACATAGGGCTGGTGTATCGAGTTGGCGTGGCAAGCCACCCCATGCCCCTATCAAGTGCAAAATTACGCCAATAATTGGCTTTAGCCATACATTTGGCATTCAGGTATACCCTCTTTCAATGATTCAGCCTAAATTATAGCAACATTTATCGGGCTGGATGGGGCCTAAATAAGTACCATTGGCTGACTTGTTTTTGGTACATGGGCATAGTATCCTTAAAAAAACAATCTATAGTTATTAAGCGAGGGCTATGGTTATGAGCAACCTAGACGATCTCCGTAGAAGTGTACTTGAACGTGATGAGCCTGAAGATGTTCAGTTTGGTGTTATCGCCAGTGGGGCCAAGCGTGTTCAAGATGACAAAATTTTTGGCTTAGACCCTGTTGAGCGCATGTTTTTGTCGGTAGGCCTATTTTTGGTGGTAGGTGTGTTTAGTGTACTTTTGCTCTTGATCACCGACAGTATTGTTATGCCCTAAATAGTTTAATATTGTGCGGGTTCTAACAATTTGTGAACAAAATAAAGATTGTGTTTTTAACAAACTTTTACTACTCTATAGCTAGAGTAGCATCCTGTACATGCCTAGCGGTGATTCCCTCCCTAGCTCCCACCCAACCTAATCGCTAGGCATACCCCTTTTGGCCCCTTCTATACTTGGCTGTAAATCCGATATAATGCAGCATCGGTTCTTTTCAATAGCATTTTTTCAATTGCACTGTGAGTAAAGCAACATCATGAAACGACCTTTGGTGGCATTAGTAGGCCGCCCAAACGTAGGTAAGTCCACGCTATTTAACCGTTTGATCGGCGAGCGTAAATCTGTAATTTCAGAAATTCCCGGCACAACCCGTGATCGGATTGAGGGCTATTCAGATTGGAATGGCGTTGAGTTTATGGTGATTGATACAGGCGGCATTGAGGTTTTTCAGCCCAAAAATAGCCGCGATATATCACCATTAGCCGAAGGGTCTATCGAATTTGTTGAGCAGATTAAAACCCAAGCCCTTATCGCGGTTGAAGAAGCCGATATTATCATTATGGTGGTGGATGCACAACAAGGCGTGACTGCTGCCGATGAAGATATTGCTTTGATTTTACAAAAAACCAACAAGCCGATCATCATCGCTGCTAACAAAGTAGACGACTATCGCCACCAAGATGAGATCTATGATTTTTATGGGTTGGGCTTGGGCGATGTTGTGGGTGTAAGTGCTTTTCATGGCAACGGCACTGGCGACTTATTGGATCGTGTAGTGGAAATGATAGGGCGCGTTGATGAAGACGACGATGATGAAGAAGAATTTCTACGCATCGCCATTGTCGGGCGGCCCAATGTGGGTAAGTCGAGCTTGCTGAATCGCTTGGTTGGCGAAGACCGCACGATTGTGTCTGATTTAGCTGGCACAACTCGCGATGCTATTGATACGCCGATGAAGTGGCATGGCCGCCCGCTAACCATTATTGACACGGCGGGAATTCGGCGGCGCGGCAAAATTGATCGAGGCATTGAAAAATATAGTGTTTTACGCGCTTTAAAAGCCATTGATCGGGCAGATGTGGCCTTGCTGGTGATTGATGCCGACGAGGGCATTACGGCTCAAGATGCACACATTGCTGGGATGGTGCTAGAGCGCATGAAAAGCATGATTGTTGTGGTTAATAAATGGGACTTAATCGAAAAAGCCGCCAATACCATGTATGAGTATGAGCGCAACATTCGGGCTAATCTCAGTTTTATGCCCTATGCACCGATTGTTTTTATCAGTGCCCTAAGCGGCCAACGCATTCATCAAGTCCTAGAGACCACTTTTTCGGTATGGGAAGAGCGCTATCGGCGTGTGCCAACCAGCGAGCTAAACCGCGTTATCCGTGAGGCACTGCTGGATCATGCCCCAGTTGGGGGCGACACCCGCGGACTCAAAATTTACTACACCACCCAAGTGCGCGTTAATCCGCCTGTGTTTTTGTTTCACGTCAACGATCCCAAGCTGGTACACTTTTCGTATGAGCGATACTTGGAAAATCGGCTGCGCGTGGTCTTTCCTTTTACCGGCACACCCATTCGTTTTAGTTTTCGTAAAAGCGGGCGCGACCGCCATGCTTAATGCGATCAGCCTACTGTTTGCCAATGCTTAGGATACGCTATGTCTGTGGCATTGGCGAAGCACGTTATAATTCGCTGCGGTAGAAACAACTAAACAATTGGGCCAAACAATTGTAAAAAGGCGGATATATGCGTAACAAGAGTATCTTGCTAGTGCTGATGATGGTGGGGCTGTCTTTTTGGCAACCCACTGCCCATGCTCAAAACCCATGCAGTGGGCTTGTCCCCAATCGGCTGGCAATTGGGGATACAGCGCGGGTGATCTTTGATGGCGACGGCTTGGGTAGTGCATTATGGAATGCACCGGGCAAAGAGCAAAGTGGCAGCCAACAAGTAGGCAGCATTGCCGAAGGAACCGTGATCACCATTGTGGCGGGGCCGATTTGCCTAGATGGCCTAGTTTGGTTAAGGGCGGCTTTACCCAACGAAAGCGAGCTTTGGGTTGGGGAAGGCGACAGCCAACGCTATTACCTTGAGCCATTTGTGGTTAGTGTAGAACTGGTGCAAGCTAAGCAAGACAGCCCTCGCGCTATCCAACGTTGGCAGGTGACTTATTCTGGGGAAGCAGTACGGCTTCCTGATTTGCCATTGCCCGATGCCGAAACAGTAATGGCCCGCGATAAATGGCAACCCGATGATATTAACGCTGCCAACGATGCCCTTAACATCCGACGCGAACAATGCCCCGATGTATTGACTGATACACCTTGGGAGGGCGTGTCGAATGCGGCTGATATAATGGTTCCTGAAGCGCCTTTTGAGGTGTATCCAGCTCTAACGAGGGGGCAGGCGTTGGTTATTCGGCATTGGGTTATCCAAATGCCCACTTGTGGTGGCTCGTCTGGACGCTATTATGGCATCAGTACGGTGCATTTTATCCGCCAAGAGCGCCCAATTGTAGATTTGTTTCCTTATGCCCAACATGGCGGTGTGCGTTCACGCCAAGCTTGTCTCTCGCCAGATGTGAACGATCAAGCGTGGACGACTTATTTTAATCAGGTCGAGTGGTCGCCCGATGGCGACACAGTAGCCATAGATGTACGCTACCTAGATACCGATCCGGCCAACTCCTCCCGCGACTGTGCCTATTATTTCATCTTTTTAGTAGATGTCTTTAATGTGCAAGTGACACCTATTGCTGAGGGACGGCGTGTTTTTTGGGGTAGTGGCGGTACACGCCTTTATTATTTAACTTTTGAAGCTGATGCAGCTTATAATGTGCTTTCAGAGCAACTATGGCAGTTAAACGAAGGGCAGTCCACCCAAATTAATGTGAATGCCGCCGAAGG
Organism: uncultured Anaerolineae bacterium; assembly: GCA_964561305.1. Classification (GTDB taxonomy): domain Bacteria; phylum Chloroflexota; class Anaerolineae; order Aggregatilineales; family J027; genus J027. The sequence goes on along the minus strand of CAZLPC010000011.1, from coordinate 2,626 downwards.
GGTACAATTTGTGCCGAGTGCATTTAACTCCACGGGGACATTGCTGCCCAGCACCCAATCCGGTGATGAGATGGTGGTGTGCAACTATGCCTCAGGGTGTCCAGAAATGCTAGCGTTCAACATTTCGCGCCGATTATTTTCAGATGCAATTACTATTCCGGCTGATTTGGCACCACGCGATGTATTGCAAGTGCATTATGTGGCGAATGACACACGCCTGCTATGGATTTCTACGGCAGGCAAGCTCTATATTCAATCTTTAGATGGCCCTGACCGCGACTATTGGGCAGAGGTTAATACCGGATTGCCGGCCACAACCCGTATTATAGATGTAACCATATTGCCTACTGGCATTTCAGCAATTTTACACGATGACGCAGGGATGTATTGGTTGCTTAATACGTTTACCCGCGAAGTCGAGGAGCTGCAACTGCCATAGCTTTTGATGCAGACGATGATGATCTTATTCGTCGTCTGCATCATCCTCTATCGAAATAACCTCAGATTGTAAGGTGCTACGAATATCGGGTTTGGGGCGTGGCAACTTCAGCACTTGGGTTGTGCCCAAAGAAAGTTCATCAGAGGCGTTGGCTTCTATCACTTCAACATTTTCAAATGGAACCCGTGCTGAGCGATAAAAGCGTAGATGCAGCTTACCCAGTTGCAACTCATCGCCGTGGGTTAGCTCATAGCCCGTATGCGACGACATCAGTTGCCCATTTAGGGTGCTGCCATTTTGACTATCCAGATCAAACGCTATAATCATGTCAGCGTTTGGCTCATAGACAAGCATCATGTGACGGCGCGAGACACCCCGCTCGTACCCTTCTACAGATGTCAAATCAATATACGCAGTGTGTTCTGCGACAGGGCTAGTTAAGCGCCCAATGAAGGCCTTGCCCTTTAACTCTATGCTAATTTGCTGGTGTGTCTCTGGTAGATATAAGGTGATCGGGATCGTATGGTTATTGTTACCTTCGGTAGGTGGACGAAGCCTCGTATTAGCCATAATGGTTGTCCTCCTTTCGCGCATTGTTTACTCTCTATTATAATTGTAAAGGATGTTTCATAAAAAAAGTGCAATTACTGTGAAATATCTGAGCAATATACCGAGATTCTTGAAAAAAACTGAAGAGTGGTGACGATGACGACTTATAAACCGCTGTCCCCTAAAAATATTGACTTTCAGGCTGTTGCAGAAGCCATTGTGCGGATGGCTCCAACCTATCGTGCGCCTTATGTGTCAGTAATAGGGTATAGCGAGGCCCTGCTAGAAGGGCTGTCTGGCTCCATTACCGATCTGCAACGGGACGACATTGAGGCCATTCGTATATCAGGATGGGAAGCACTCAGCAATTTGAACGATATTTTAGACGTGATGTTGTTGATGAGTGGTGAAATTGAGTACGAAAAACAGCCGTTTTCGGTACAACAATTATTGAACGATGTGATACGTGATGTAAAGCGGACCTATATCCAATTTCAAGATAGTACGCCTTTAAATATAGACACCACCATCGATGAAAATATTACGGTATCAGGCGATGATCGGCGCTTGCGGCAAGCTATTTTAGGGTTGGTAAACAACGCCATTATCAGTGAGCCAAAGGGGCATGTTTTGTTAAAGGCTAGTGTTGTCAACGATCAGGTGCATATTCAAATTCAAGATAGTTGTCATGTTAGTAGCATAGACGACTATACTTATTTCTTCGAGCCAAGTTGGATGAGCAAGCTAGAGTCGGGCAAGTGGCGGCAAATGCAATGGCAAAGCTATTTGGCGCATCATTTTGTAGATGCCCATAATGGCGAAATTAGTGTGGGGCGCACCGAGCCGACAGTTCAACCTGCCGGTACGGTGGTACTTATTCAGTTGCCACAAGCAGAGTCGGTGGCCCCATCAGACAGCGCCTAGCCAGCATTTATTCGGCGGGTGCGGCTGTGGCTTCACCTTCTGGTGCGTCGGTGTCAGTGTCAGTTTCATCTTCAGCAGGCGCTTCGCTGGAATTGCCTTCGGCATCTTCAGTGCTTTCGCTTTCGCCTGCTTCAGTATCACCGACTTCGGTCTCAAGATTATCGGCTTCAGTGCCCTCGATATCTAGTTCTTCGCTAATGGCGGGCTCGTCGCTAGCAGTAGGGGTATTGCTGATTTCTGGAACCACCACCAATGCCACCACAATGGCAACGATAATAAGGGCAAAGAAGGGTGCTGCCAATGCTGGGGCTACCCAAATGACAGTGCTTTTGTTTTTCATTTTTGCTATTTTTCTCCGCATTTTTTTCGCAAGTGTAGACTGCCGCTAGATAATTGCACATTCTTTCACAGATTGCAACATTTTTAGATCTGCCATAGAGTGTCTACATTATTGAAGGTCTTCTAAAATGGCTTCAATCTGCTCACGATCGGGTGCAGTGGGGTCTAGGGCCAAATATTGTTGCAAATCTGTATTGGCCAACGAAATTCGATTGCTGGCATACGCGGCCAAGCCACGCTCTCGATAAGCGGCTACCAAGTCCACATCCAGCGCTAATGCCGTCGAAAAGTCATTAATTGCATCTGCATAGGCTGCTTGTTGCACACGGATGATGCCGCGTGCCAGATAATAATTTGGTTCACTTTCATCATTTT
>CAZLPC010000010.1:11489-19227 GCA_964561305.1 uncultured Anaerolineae bacterium | reverse complement strand
GATCGGGTACGATAAATAGAGCCTCAACAACGGCCCGTTCGGCCCCGGCCCGCACAAAGTCCTTGTCGCCTTGCCCACCCAAGACAACATTAACAGCATCTATTAAGATAGATTTGCCTGCACCTGTTTCACCCGTAATGACATTAAAGCCATTGCTGAATTGAAGGTGAACCTCATCTATAATGGCAAAATTTTGGATATGTAATTCCTGCAACATAGGCCTCTAGGTCCGTAACGCTACTTGAAAACGAGAGACAGCCGCGCCTGTCGCCAGCACGCCAAACAGCAGCATCAATGGATTAAACGTGAACAACAGTAAGAAAAGTGTGGCAAGGCCCATTGAAGCACCGACAACGCGCTGGGTATAGCGTCCGCGTCGGTTTTTGATAGCCCGCAGCACCAATTCACCAATGCCAGCTCCAATCGGGATACTGGCAAAAATGATAATAATGAAAAAGCCAAATAATCCGACAAAAAAACCAGCAAACAGTGTCATAAAAAACGCAACACTGGCCGCAATCATATAATCGGTGGTGGCGATGTTGAAATATTTATCGGCTTGTTGTTTGGCGGCATCTTTACTGATATAGCCGACTGGTGTAGCCACCGCACACTGTTTACAGATTGGCACATTGCTTCGTTGGCAGCGTAAGCCACTGCTGCCAAGACAATTGCGGCGGTCACAAAAAACTACGCCGTCATCCATTTCTTTATAGGTGCGTCCATGCAGTTCATAGGTGCGAACAACATCTGACATAGCCGTTGCTTACTCCTTTTTAGATTGCTCATCAACCGATGGCTCATCAGTTGGGCGATGCTGGCTGGCAAGGCGTGGCTCTAGGCGATCCAAAATAGATCGGAAAAAATAGCCATCTTCACGGATGCGGACGAACGAACTAACCTGTTCGCTGGCCGTAATCACCACATAGTCATCAACATTTAAGCTGCCCACCAACTCGCCATCAATTGTCACCACCACTTCTGGGTCAAAGCTGCGCGGTGCAACACCAATCCGCACCACATCTTCACCACTAATCACAATTGCGCGTTCCATACTGAGATGGGGGGCAACGGGGACAATCAAAATATTTTTGAGCTTGGGCGGCAACAACGGCCCCCCAACCGCCAGTGCATACGCTGTCGAGCCAGTTGGTGTGGCAATGATAACAGCATCGGCATTATAGGTTGTTGTCCAAATGTCATTGATATAGGCTTCCAAATAGACCGACCGCGCAATGGCTCCGCGTCCAATCACTATGTCATTCAGTGCATCTTCGGTAGATTGGCAGGTTCCGTTTTTGGCGTTCCAAATCTCGCAGCGTAACATCATGCGGTCTTCAATCCAATAATCACCGCGTAAAAGCTGTTTTTCGGTTTCGGCCCATGTGTCGGGTGCAGCCTCTGTCAAAAAACCCAGCCGCCCCGCATTTAAACCCAAAATTGGCACATTAAATGGCGCACACAAACGCGCTGTTCTTAGCATGGCACCATCGCCACCAATGGCAATAATCAGGTCGGATGCTTCAACTAATGGGCGGGCGCTGGCCGAGTTCCATGCCGTGCGTACCCATACCTCTTTGCCATGCAAGCGCAACGAAGCCGCCACTTTTTCTGCAAGTGGGGCAGTGCCGGGCCGATAGGGATGTGCCAGTACGCCGATATGTTGTAGGGTTTTCAATGTCACGTATCCTTAGTATATATATTATAGCGACATTTGAGACCGAAACGGCGATTCTTACGTGATTTTTAGAAGTATAGAACAAATGGTCTAAAAATCAATCGTCAAAACGCAATACTCATCAAGTCGGTGGTTGGCAGGGGCGCTCGGCGTGGTCTAAGATCAAGTTGCCGGCCACATCTAAATCCAGCAACACATTAAATTGACCATCGGTTACCGCTCGGTTTTGCAACTCGCCACCAAATAAAAAATTATAGTCGCTACGCCGCACTGCCGGAATATACTCTGGCTCGCTGTTGCGATTGGTGGCAAGGCTAAGGGTCACATTTGGCGGCACAAACATGCGCAAATTGCCGTTTCTAAGTGTGATTTGGTTCCCGATAATCACAAAGCCTTCGGTGGGCAAACGTTGGGGTAAGCATAGCTGCATGTTGCCGCGTCGCACAGTAGCATCAATAACCCGAATGGCAAGTTGGGTGGTGTCTAGCGTCACTGCGCCATCATCACCATTATAGTTTAGCTCTTGGATAAACACGCCATAAGGCAATGCAATATTTAATGTGCCGCGGCCCACTTCTGACAGGCGTGGCAAAATGCCAGAGCGCGTCTCGGTCACTTCAAAAATGGCGCTACTGCCATCAAGCGTCAGGTTTACAGCTAGTGTGCTTTCGTTACTGCCTGCAAAACGCGCTTCTAGGCTGGCGGGTTCGGCACTATTGGTAAGGGCCACAAGCGTATCTTTGGCTTCAATATTAACAACTAGATTGGTCACGTCGTCAGGCAAAGTATCTTGCCATACAAAATTATAGTCGTCACGATATTCGTTGCTGCGTTCGGCATAAGCAAAGTTGGCGATAACTACCGTCACGCCTACTGATAAACCCAAAATGACCCAATTTGCATAGCGGATGCGGCCACCCAACAACACATTTAGCCCAAACATGATCAGCAGTACCGGCCATGCCCGCACCAATAAATCGCCATAAGCTTCTGGCAAGGCTTCGGCATTAATCAACAATACGATAACCCCTACACTAACCACAAGGACAGGCCATGTGAAATTAGGGCGATTCGCGTTCATGATGACAGCCTCCGTAATTGTTGGGCAAACAACACCAAGCCTACCAAAATGATGCCAAACGGCAACACCACCGATAAGTTAAACTCTGCAAACACACCCAGATTAAGCGCCAATACCAAAACACCCGTAATCACCACACCACCACCAATTAAAATCAGTGTTTCGGGGCGGGTGCGGCGTTGTGTTTTGGCCAGCATAATATCGGCAAGTGTTTGTTCGGGCAGTGTCAGCCACAAGAAGAGATAGATCAACACACCCACACCAAAAGTGGCGAAGGCTAAAATAATGAATAGGGCGCGTATCCACCAAGCGTTGAGTGCCAAATAGTCGCCAAGGCCACCACACACGCCACCAAGAACACGGTCGAGCATACTACGGGTAAATCGGGGTGATTGTCTCATGTGCCGTCTAGTTATGTTATGCTATTAGCGCGTCAAACACTGTAGCATAGAACAGCAGGTGACGCTATAGGAACGACGTATTTTTTGAAAGATCGTTTATATCCCCTAAAGCAACGATAGGAGACTGTGCTATGTCGTATGAAGTTGGCCAAAGCGCCAGCCGCACCAAAACCTTTAGCGATGAAGATGTTCGTACCTTTGCCCACCTAACTGGCGATGTGAACCCCATACACCTAGACGAAGACTACGCTAAAACCACCACTTTTGGTCAGCGGCTGGTGCATGGCATGTTGACGGCCAGCCTTATTTCGGCAGTTTTGGCCAACGACTTTCCGGGTGCAGGAGCCATTTATCTGGGGCAGAACATTAAATTTACCAAGCCAGTATTTATAGGCGACACCATCACAGCGACGGTTACAGTTACCAATTTCCGCGCCGAAAAGCGTATTTTGTCGCTAGAGACCGTTTGCATCAATCAAAACGGCGAAAAAGTGATTCAGGGCGACGCAGTGGTTATTGCACCATCGGAATAGCCGCCAAAGCCGCTTCTAACTCGGCTAGTTTTTCGGCGTTAAAGTTGCCGTTGGTGCGCCATAAAATCGCATGGTCGGCGTTAAGCAGAAAAAGTTGCACGTTGTCTAGGTTCTCAACGCCGACCAGCGCATTAAAACCCTCTACATTCGTAAAAACAATGATGGTGCGCTCGCGCTCGTTTTCGTTGGCTAATGCCGCAAACCCACCAATAATAAACGCAGCAGAATCGGCAGCATCTTTCGGCAACAACGGTATATAATAGCCCGCCAAGTCAGGATAGTTCACGTTTAGGGCCTCTAGGGGAGCCAGCCAGCCATCCACAATAGGCTGTTGGTTGCGATCATAGGACACTACGATCAACTTTAGCCCTGCATCTAAATCATTTGGAATGGTCACTTCATTAAAAGACAAATTTGTACCGCGCAGCAAAGGAAATACTGGAGGGTTGTCTGTTGTGGTGGACTCATTAGCAGCAGGTGATAATGTCGAAGGCTTGGGGTCGTCGGTAGGTACACGCCTACCAATGACGATGACCACAGCAACTATAGCCACGATGCCAACTGCAAAGCCCGCCCCTCCTAAGATGATCCAGCGTTTCATGCCAAACTCCTTCATTTTCTGTCGAAACCTTAACTTTTGCCGTTGCCAACTATAGCAGACAATAAAAATCTCTGGACATGGCAATAAAATGGGCCATAATAGTAGGAGGATTTGGGCTTGGTGGTGTCAGTCATTAAATAATATCGTATTGGTAGTGTCGCCACTGGGTAAGGAGCATAAAAAATCGCATGAATCGCTTTCAAAGATGGGCGCTGGCAACCACGCTAGCAACGTTTTTGTTGATTTTGGCGGGTGGATTGGTGCGAGCTTCAGATGCAGGTCTGGGCTGTCCCGATTGGCCGAAGTGTTTTGATCGTTGGTATCCCCCATTGTCGGCAGATCAACTGCCCGATCATATTGATCCCGCTTTGTTTGATGTGCAATTAGCATGGATAGAATATGTTAACCGCCTTATTGGTGTCATTGTGGGCTTGCTCATTATCGGCACAGTTTATCATGCGTTGCGATCATATCGTAAGAAACCACGGGTACTCTATCCATCGCTGGCTTCGTTTGTGCTGGTGTTGGTTCAGGGGTGGCTGGGCGGCCAAGTGGTCGAATCTGAACTAAACCCGCTTCATATTACCGCCCATTTGGTATTGGCATGGGTTATTGTTAATCTGCTATTATACGCCACTGTCGAGGCGTTCTTTCCTGAAAATGCACCTTTTGCAGGAATGTCGAATCAGCGCCGGGTTGTGGGGCGCTTGTCTTTATTGTTATTGGCCTTGGTCTTGATTCAAGGTGGCTTGGGTGCAGAATTACGTGGCGAGTTAGAAATTGTCGAGCATGACTATCCACAACTAGCCCGCGCCGAGTGGATCGGTGAGGTGGGCTGGATAGACACCCTACATCGTTCTTTTTCTTGGACGATTATCGGAGTAGTAGCTGGGCTTAATTTTTATGTGCATCGGCGCTTGCAAGGCAACGTTCGTTGGCTACAATGGACGGCACGTAGCATTGCGGTCCTGACAGCACTACAAATTTTAGTGGGTATTGGGTTGGCTTATGCGGGATTGCCTGCGCCATTACAAGCCTTGCATTTAATTGTAGGAACGATGCTCATTAGCAATGTGTTACTGCTCTATTTATTGGCGGGGCGTGTACCGGAAGCCGTGCCCCAAGGCGTTAAGATGCCTATTCCCTCATCATCTTTGGCCAGTGGAAAAATCGGATGAAGACCTTTGCAATTTGAATTGAAAAAAGGTACAATCTACGCAAAACTTTGTGATGAACGGCACAATCACCTTCAACAACTGGATGCAAAACCGAACAGCGATGTATAGGAAGCACTGAGGTTAATAAATGGAGCCAAAATTTGGGGTAAGAAACCTTATCGCAATCTTTCTGGTTGCGTTGGGTTCAATTTTCTTGATTGCCGGCCCAAGTCTATCGCCAGCGCGTCAAGTATCTGATGCAGCGGGGTCGGCCATTGACTTTGATGGCAAGACACTAGATTTTGTACTAGCTGCACTTGTTATTATTGTTGGCACTATGGCAGTGGGTGGTGGCTTAGCGACAGTATTTTGGCTGTTGGTGCGTCAAGTGAAACAAGCCAGCACACTGGCCAACGAGCCAACCAATCCGTTAGACTATACCACCTATGGGCATCCTGCGGCAGTGCTTTTAGTCGGTGGCATATTTGCAGTGTTATCGGTGTTTTTCTTTACATTTGATTTGTTGCCTGTGCAGGCTACTGCTGAAGCCGAAGTTGTCGATGCTTACTTCATGATTGAGTTCGTGGTCATTGCCTTCATCTTTGGTTTGGTATTTGGCTTGCTGGTGCATGTATTGTTGTTCTTCCATGCCCGCAAAGGCGAAGAATGGCAAGACGGCAAGCATTTTCATGGCCATGTACCGCTAGAGTTGTTTTGGACATTTACACCCCTTATTTTTGTGATGGTGTTGGGGGTGGTGGCCATAGATGGTATTGCAGCAGGGCCACTAAGCCTAGGTGGCTTGAACGATGTTTTGGATGAAAAAGAGGGCGAACAAGAAATTTTTGTGGTCGGCTTTCAATGGGGCTGGCGTTACTATTACCCCACCGATATGTTCTTCAGTCCAGAAGAATTTGCCGAGCTAGATGCCGACCAACAACAGATCATTCGCCAAAATGAGCAACTGATCCGCAACTATAGCGGACTTGAAGGCTTTGGTATACAAACGGGCGAAATTGTGATGCTCGTTGATCAGCCTGTTGTACTTGAAATGACGGCTGATGATGTGTTGCATAACTTCTGGGTGCCAGAGTTTCGGATGAAGCGCGACACCGTGCCCGGTGTTATCACCGAACTACGCTATACCCCCATCTTAGAAGGCGACTATCGCATTCGGTGTGCCGAGTTGTGTGGCTTGTTGCATCATGCCATGTATGGCGATGTGCGCGTGGTTAGCCAAAATAATTATGACCTGTGGACTGAAGAAGTGAAACTGAGCTTTGGCGATCCTGTTTTGGCAGGAGCCGCTATTCATCAAGGCAACTGTGCAACTTGTCACTCGGTTGATGGTACGCGTCTCTCGGGCCCAACGTGGCTTAACTCGGTGGGCTATGAACACGAGATGACCAACGGGCAACAGGTGTTGGTAGACTATGACTATGTACTGGAATCTATCTGGTTCCCGAATGTCTTGATTGTAGCTGGTTATCAAGCAGGTCTTATGCCCCAAAACTACCGTTCCATATTGTCAGAGCCACAAGTACGCCAAGTGTTCGCCTATATGTGCAGCATCTCTGATCGCTGGCAAGAGGTTGAAGGCTGCTTGGAATATGAAGCTGAGATTCGGGAAGCACGCGGCGAAGCACCAGCTGAAGCGCCTGCAGATGTTACGACAGCAGTCGTCAACGGTAATGAGTAGATAATGGTGATGGAGTAGGTAGAATGGGACTATTAGGCGCAATTTTAAGTTTGCGAAAAACGGGCCTCTTCGGCGGTATTATTGGTGGTGCACTCGGAGCGGTATTTGGCGTTTTGCTAACCACCACTGTTCGCTCAATGCAAGGCCTTAGCAACCAGTGGAGTACAGAAGCCGACTCGCCATGGAATGTGGTTGTCATCGTTACATCGGTCACGTTTACGCTGGGTTTCCTTATCGGCGTAGGCTCGATGACCGACTGGCTGAAGTGGATGGTGGGTCGTCCGGGTAGTGATGGTCACTATCACCCACGCAAAGGCAAACCCACTTGGCATCGTTATCTTGACATGGATACCAACCACAAAGTTGTAGGTATTCAATATGGCGTGCTGGGGATGTTGGTATTCTTGATCGGTGGCTTGTTTGCATTGATCTTTCGTACCGAACTGGCCCAACCCGGTCTACAATATATCACTGCCGACGATTACAACTCGCTGATTGGCCTGCACGGCCCGCCGGGCGACGAGGAGGTCGTGGGCATCGGCCGCTACATGGCCGACTCCGAGAAGCGCTCGGCTGAAGTGGCGTTTA
>CAZLPC010000010.1:6770-11479 GCA_964561305.1 uncultured Anaerolineae bacterium | reverse complement strand
CAAGTGATGTTTGTGGCGGTGTTGTTGGGTGTGGGTGCAATGGCCAACTATCTTGTGCCGTTGATGATTGGCGCACAAGATATGGCGTTTCCACGCTTAAACGGTTTTGCCTTTTGGATCAATGTTCCTGCGGCTGTTTTGCTGCTGTCGGGCTTGTTGGTGGGTGGCTTCGACACCGGTTGGACAGCCTATCCCCCTCTTAGCCTAAAAGCACAATTGGGTATGCAGCTTTCGCTAACGGCGGTCTTCATTCTCGGCTTTTCGTCTATTTTCGGCGCGATTAATCTGATTGTGACGACGTTCCTGATGCGTGCGCCGGGCATGAGCTTGTTTCGGATGCCGATTTTTGTGTGGTCGGTATTGGCAACATCGTTATTGCAACTGACAGCCACTCAGTTTTTGGGCTTGTCGTTCTTGATGGTGGCGTTGCAACGGGCGGCAGGTTTACCCTTCTTCGACCCTATACTGGGCGATGTAACGCTGTATCAACACTTGTTCTGGTTCTACTCGCATCCTACTGTCTACATTTGGGTATTGCCCGGCTTGGGTATTATCAGCGAGCTACTGCCGGTTTTCAGCCGCAAACCATTGTTTGGCTATAGCTTTATTGCGCTTTCTAGCGCTGGCATCGCCATTATGGGTTATTTGGTGTGGGCGCATCACATGTGGGCTTCGGCCATGGATCCCTTTTTGCGAATTCCGTTTATGCTCACTACGTTGTTAGTGGCTGTGCCGACGGGCGTAAAATTCTTTAGTTGGCTGGCCACCATGTGGGAAGGTAAAATTGTCTTTGCCACGCCCATGTATTTTACACTGGGAGCGTTTGTGCTGTTCTTGTTGGGTGGCCTTACGGGCCCACCAAGCGCGCTTGTTGTGACGGGTTTGCATTTGCACGATAGCCACTTTGTGGTTGCCCATTTCCACATTACAGTATTTGGTGGTTTTATCTTTGCCTATTTCGCGGCCATTTACTACTGGTTCCCTAAAATGACAGGGCGCATGTATAGCGAATTTTTGGGCAAGGTACACTTTGGCTTGATGTTTGGCGGGTTTGTTGTCTTCGCGCTGATGCTTTTCCGTATGGGCTTGTTGGGGATGCGTCGCCGTATTGCTGATTATGACCCCTTGTTGGGATCGGGTGATTTTGGCGACTTAAACACCATTGCAACCATTGCAGCTTTTGTGTCGGGCTTTAGCGTGCCGATTATGCTGTTTAACTTTGTGTTTAGCATGGTTTATGGGCGCATGGCCTCCTCGAATCCGTGGCGTTCGCGCGGCCTAGAATGGCAAATTAGCTCGCCACCACAAGAACTGAATTTCTCAGAATTGCCACAAATTGTCGGCAATCCTTATGATTATGGGTTGCCCGGTGCTGTGTATGCCATTGTGGCCCCACAAGACCGCGCCAAAGACCAATTAGACGATGTTGAACGCCCCGAAATCATATCGGGTGGGGCGGCCTTGCCGGCCCCGGCGGGTGACTAAGTACGCTTGCATATCAGCAGGAGTAGGTGGGGCGGTGTGCTTGCACAGTCGTCCTACCTTTTAATAACGACCATCGGAGATGTGAATGGCTGATTACAATTTCTATCAAGATGCCAGCGAAGCCGCACCCCAACGCGAGCCAATTACGGGCTATGCCCTAAGCGTGGCAATTGCTGTGGCCTTGTTTGCGCTTACTTTTCTTGAGTATTTCATTGCGACAGCGGATGAGCTGCCGATTTTTAGCAGCACCCTTATTCCATTGGTGGTGATTGCGCTGGTAAAAGCGGCACTCATCGTCAACTACTATATGCACATTACCCGTATTTGGAGCATAGACGAGGACGGCCACTAAGTCATGAGCACCTCAATTATTGAACGTGGTAGTGCCCACGACGATGCAGCCGTAGGCCACGAGTCTCACGACGACCATCACGGGCATCATATTATCGAATTTACGCCACAACAGCGCCTTGCGATGAACCGCTTGGGCTTTTGGCTGTTTATCATCTCAGAAACCTTCTTGTTTTCGGGTATTTTGGTAGCGCGGATCGTGCTATTGCGCGATGAAAACGGCTTCACCCGCCCCGAACTTGATCAAGAAATTGGCTTGTTGATCACGGGCATTCTACTACTCAGTAGTTTTGCCGTTAATTTTGGCGAGCTAGCCATTAGCCGCGGAGATCGCGGTATTTTCTTGGGCGCGTTTGGTGCGGCCATTCTGATGGGGCTGGTATTTACGGTGGGCGTAATTTATGAGTGGTCTATTGCCCACGACAGTCCATCGGGCAGCATTGAAGGCGGCATGTTCTTCTTTATGACCGGTATGCACGCCCTGCACGTTATCACGGGCATTGGCTTTTTAATGGCCGTGTGGTGGAACGGCTATTTGGGCAAGTATGACAAAAGCCATTGGGGTGTCGAGGCCAGCGCCCTTTATTGGCACTTTGTAGATGTGGTATGGGTATTTTTCTATGTCGCACTCTACCTCATCGGTGATGTTCCCCATCAAGGGGGTTAGGGCAAAATAAATAAGCTCCCTTCCATAAAGGGGGCTTTTTCACCACTATGGATCCAACACTATCGGCTTTTTTGCGCTCGTGGGATTTTCGCCTAGACCTTAGCTTGTTGTTGCTTGGCTTTGGCGTGTTTTATACCGTTGGCTGGCTGAAGTTGCGGCGCAAACAAGCGCGCATCGCTAATGGCTGGCGGTTGGCATCCTATTATACAGGATTGGTGGCATTGGCTTTGGCACTGTTTTCGGGGCTAGATGTCTTTCAATCGCAGCTATTTTTTGTCCACATGTTGCAACACCTGTTTTTGTGGATGATTGCGCCGCCATTTTTGCTATTGGCTAATCCGATGCCATTTATTTTGTGGGCTTTGCCCAAGCCAGAGCGTCAACAAGTGGGACGTTTGCTCACCCAAAAGTCGTTGTTTCGACAAGTGTTTGTGTGGCTTACCTCGCCATGGATGGTGTGGCTAGTTTATACAATTAATTTAGTCACTTGGCACGACCCCAACCCATATAATGCTGCTATTGAAAATGATTTATTACACGATATTGAGCATTTCACCTTTTTTTATGCCGGGCTTGCCTTTTGGTGGCATATCACAGGGGCCGCACCTAAGTTTCATAAGCAACGCTCAATCCCCTTAAGAATGGGGCTTATTGTGGCGGCCTATTTTGTAAACTTATTTGTAGGGGTCAGCATCACCTTTAGCCCCGACATCATTTACACCTATTATGAGACTGTCCCACGCACTGCCAATATCAGCGTCAAAACTGATCAAACGATTGGCGGATTGTTGATGTGGATTCCCGGCGGCATGATGTATTTAATGACCTTTCTCATTTTGGGTATTTATCTGGTCGCCGAGTCGGAGCGAAGGGCACGAATTGGTGATAGGCAAAGGCTGTTGAAATATCAGGAAACCCGGAAATCATGATACGTCGGCCGGGTTTGACATTGTTGCTTGTCTTAGGGGTAGTTTCGGGATTGCCCCGCCAAACCCAAGCGCATGGCTTGGGCCAACAACAACTCGAACGGGTAGCGGCGGGCCCTTTTCTGGTATCGGCATGGACAGACCCAATTGAAGCCAATAGCCAAGACGAACTGCATGTGACAGTGGCACTAGAGGATAGCGAAGGCTTGGTGCTAAATGCCGACATTACCATTACCCTAACACAAGACGAGCGCATCTTACGCGACACCGCCACCCACGAGAAAGCGGTGAACAAATTGCAATATGAAGGGCGTTTTCGTCCCAGTAGTGGCACATGGCAAATCGAGATTGTTGCCCAAGATGGCAACCGCATGGGATCGGCAGGCTTTAGTTTGGCGGTTGAAGCAGCAAATCGTTCGGCAGCACCGATTAGTATTGGTTGGATTATTGCGGGGAGCATTGCGTTGATTTTGATGGGATTTGCTGTCATTAATCGGCGGAATCTGACGCAGCAGACAAAGGATGTATTGTGAGCGAATTGGGATTTCAACAACGGGCAACGGCTCCTTTAGCCATAGAGCCACAGCCTTCAATGATGGCGATGGTGGCCAAGCTCTTTAAGCTACGGATTGTGTCGTTGCTGTTGTTTGCAGCGATTGGGGGGGCGTTTTTAGGCGCGGCTGGCACTCCTAGTGGGGGGCAATTGCTGTTGCTGCTGGCTACGGGCGGCTTATCGGCGGCTGGGGCCTCGGCCCTTAACCAATATATCGAGCGCGAATCTGATAAAAACATGAATCGCACCAGTCAGCGTCCTTTGGCCAATGGCACAATCAAAAATGCCGAGTGGGTGTTGGCGCTGGCGCTGGCCATGATTGTTGTGCCGGTGGCGCTGTTGGCCCCCTTTAACTTCCCTATGGCATTTTTCTTGCTGTTGGGCGCGTTTATTTACGTGGTCGTTTATACCGTATGGCTGAAACCACGTACCATCCTGAATATTGTGATTGGTGGTGGGGCTGGCAGTTGTGCGGTGCTAAGTGGTGGCGCAGCGGTGGGCGCATGGAATGATGTGGGCGTGTTGGGCTTGGCGGCCATTGTGTTTTTATGGACACCCACCCATTTTTGGGCGTTGGCGCTGATGATGCGCGATGATTATGCGCGTGCAGGCACACCGATGCTGCCTGTTTTGGTCACGCCCCGTGTCTCAGCAATTTGGGGCTTAATACATGCGATTGGTGTGGCAATTGTGGCGGTGGCGCTGGGGGCGCATTCGGCGTTGGGCT
>CAZLPC010000010.1:0-6760 GCA_964561305.1 uncultured Anaerolineae bacterium | reverse complement strand
ATATTATCCCCACAGTCATAGCGACAGTCTTTTTCTTGCTACAAAGTGTTCGCTTGGTGCAAAACCCCGAACGCCCACAAGCCTTGCGCCTGTTCCTCACCAGTAACATTTATTTGGCGGTGATTATCTTAGCCGTTTGTATCGCATCGGTTGTTGGTATCTAGGCATTTCATCAGGTTGGAGTGAGAAAATATGGAATTTGGATTGCCCATGCTCAACGCCATTCTGAACTTTACGGCGTTGGTTTTTTTGCTCATTGGCTATCGGTTTATTCGTCAGGGGCGTTGGAAAGCCCACCGCGCCATGATGGTGACGGCATTTGGTTGCTCGATCATCTTTTTGGTTTCTTATCTCACCAATCAAATCGTCAATGGACGCAAGGATTTTGATGGTGAAGGGGCCATCCGCTTTTTCTATTTATACATCTTGCTGCTACCACATGTTATCTTGGCGGCGACAGTGCCGTTTTTGGCGATTGTCACCATCTATCGGGGCTGGAAAACGCCCTACAAGAATCACGCCAAAATTGCCCGCGTCACTTTGCCCATTTGGGTCTATGTATCGGTGACGGGGATTTTGGTCTATTTTATGGCGCATACCACGTTATTTGATGCGCTGAAATAGCTAGTTGATTGTGGGCGTAAGCGGTGTTGCATCGGTGGCGAGTGATGGCGGCAAAATATCAGCATCTCGTAGATATTGCTGCC
The DNA here is from genome assembly GCA_964561305.1 of uncultured Anaerolineae bacterium. Taxonomy (GTDB): domain Bacteria; phylum Chloroflexota; class Anaerolineae; order Aggregatilineales; family J027; genus J027. The sequence continues at coordinate 6,053 of CAZLPC010000010.1, read as the reverse complement.
GAATGGTCGCCACTCGCCCATAATTAGAGGGTGATAGCACGCTCCAAAAATCTTGCGATGTGGCAATGCGCCCCTCATATAGCCGCGCATATTCCCCCAACCACGCCCAAAAAACATCATCGCCCAACTCGTCGCGCAATGACTGAAACATTAAACAGCCGCGCAGATAGACAGCGTTAATATAGGGCCGCCAACTCGAATAATCATAGACTGATGTATCTACTTTGTCTTCTGAGAGATAGGTATAGACGCGGAAATTCCACCACCAATCGGCAAATTCGGGGTAAAAACGCTCATAGTAGATCAGTTCGCTATAGGTGGCTAGGGCCTCATCTAAGTAAGGGGTTTGTCCTTGATTTGTACCGACTGACACATACCACCACTGATGGGCCACTTCATGCACCGTAATGATGGTAAGCCAGTCATTAACGCGCCCATTCCATAGCCGAAACCATGCCTCGCTAACAAACACAATGCCGCTAAATTCCATACCATCTGGAAAATCGCCCTCTACAATAACTAAACGCGGGTGTGGATAGGGGCCAAATTGCTCGGTATAGAGTTCAAAAGATTGCTTGGCATCTAAAATTGCCCGCGACGCTGGGTTCAGGCCGGTTTCGCGCAGATCAGCGCGAGGATAGTAGTACAGTTCAATCGTTACATCGCCGACTGTGGCGGTTGTTTTCTCAAAAGTGTCGCTAAGACTCATCGCCAACTCGCGCCCACCGTTCAGTACAATTTGCCATTGGGAGGGGTTGTTTTGTGTAACCGTTCCGGGCGCGGCAAGCGTAAGGTTAGCAGGCGCATTTTGCACAGTCAGGCTTGCTTCATAGTCGGCGAGGGCAGCAATGGCTTGCTCGCCAATAAAGTGTAGACGTGGCGTGTACCATACACCCGGTGTCTGATACCCATATAACCCAACTGTCGGAAACCAATGCCCAAGATTGACTTGACGCTCTGAGTAAGAGAGCCACCCGATAGGATTCGTGCCAGAATAGCGCCCTATGTTAAGGTTAAATAGCAGCTTCACCTCGGCCGTACACCCCGGAAACAAACGTTGGGTTAGGGGTATACTCAAGCGCCAGCCATCAAATGCTACACCTTCAATCTCATTACCAGTATCGTCTAATGCCGACCGAAACTGCATGACACCTTGCAAGCGGCGTGGCTCGGCATAAAACACAATTTCTCTAATTACAGTGGGGCTATCATTGCGATAGAAAACTGTTTGCTCTACCCCCACCTGCTTGGTGTTCCAGTCTAATGTGGCATTGAGGCCATAGCGCACTTGCCGTTCGTCCTCAGCCGAGGGGCAAGCAACGGGTGTATTGGTTGGAAAGGGGGTGGCGCTGGCATTATCGTTCAATAGGGCGCGGGTTTGGTTGGCTGGCAGGCTGGGTAATGGAACAGCCGTTGTCTCAGACAACGGGCTAGCAGATGTGGAGGGGATATTCACATCGCTCGGGTTACAAGCGGCTAACAGGCTAGCTAAAATAATCCAGCAACTAATTGTACCAATCAAGGCACGGCTTACGATTTTTCTTTGCATCATCCATCAATCACATTAACGTGCTGCGACAGCATAGCATTGTGCCTGCCGTCGCAGTCAATTTTTGCTAACGAATGAACCTACGCTAGCTAGTATAGCAGCAGATGGTGATTTGTTAGCCTACGATTTCTTGGTGACACGAAACTGTAGTGGAATCCCCAACATTAATTGGGTTTGGGCCTGCACCACAGGCAAGGCCACACAAACAAGCGTAATGGTGGGCAACATCGGAATGCTGATGAGGGTTTGCAGGCGTTCCCGATTGGTAGGTTTGTTATCGGTGGGGCGTGCCGGACGAATGCGTAGATCAGTGAAATAAAACAACAACGTCATCAGCAAAACCACCACAAAGCCTGCTTGCAGTAAAATAAAAGGCAGTGCAGTGTTGTGTGTTCGCAATAGTTCAGGGTGCATTAAGGTCGGCAGTTGCACACCCAGCGTAATAATCACCCAGCCTGCGCCGGCCAACAAGTTGTCGTGGGCTACCCGAAACAACATGCGGAAGCCTCGACGAAAGCCTACATAAGGATGCTCGTGCATTTGGCTGATGGTATAGCCGATTTCTTTAGCACCCCACGCATGGCGCAGCGTTTGGCGATAGCGCTCATATACCGAATTGAGTACATTTTTGCCGCCTGTGGCGCTGGCCAAAAACGGCAAAAAGATCGGGCGCAACACCAAGTCGCCTTCACGCTTAAAATAGGTCTTGATATACATGTGCCATTCATCGGCAATCACATCAGAGTCCCAATAGCCCGTATTGTCTAGCAACTTCATGCTTAAAGAATATGACGACATGGGCAGCGCTTGCCACCATGGGGCAGCCAAATAGGCGATTTCCCATGCCGACGAGTAGCCATGTAACAAACGCATGAAGGGGTTAATCTCCCATACATTGCTATGATAGCGGATAGGCGCTTGCCAAAAAGCCGCATAGCGGCGCGAATCGGTGGCAAACATCACGCCCAAAGCCTCAAAATAATGCTTGTCCCACAAGGTGTCGGCATCCATCGTCGTCACAACAATATGATGAATGTTCAGGCCTTTTTCGTCTACCAAAATACGCTTGGCCCAACGGGCGGCCCAGGCTTCGTTAGCCGATTTGCATTGAATTTCGTTTTGAATGCCTTTTGGATGCACAGGGACAAAGAAATTTGCAAAAAAGTCACCATATTCTGCCGACAACACTTCGCCTTTGGTAACAGCTTCGGGATCGCCGGCTTCCATTGCCAACACAATCGTTACGCTATCCATCGCGTTGGGTTGCTCGGCCAAGCGGTCAAGGGTGCGGCGTAGTGTTGATAGTTCTTCTTTATAGTTCGGGATTATAACTACATGATGCACGCGCTCTAGAGGCAGACTATCTTCGTTCCAGCGTTGATAATATTCAGCTTGCCAGTCTATGGCGTGCCAACGTCCTACTCGCCGTAACCCAATTAGCATAGCCAGACCTGCCGCCAAAAAGCGTAGCGCCGAATAGGTTCCTAGCAAAGCTGCACCCGTTAACATCACCAGTGGAGCGTGAATTGCTCCCAAAACCACAATCCCCAAACTAAACCACGCCAACAGGCCGGGAATGGCATCTAGTAGGCGTTGGGGAATGTTGGTTGGCTCTACACCAACAGTTTGCACACTAAATTGTACGTTTTGTCGCCGAGAACCCGGTGATTGATACGGCATTTTTGCTCCATAAATTCATTAAAATAATTGCGTTCGTAACTTTACACTATTCCGCTTTGTTTTCAAAGTTATTGTAACTGGAAAACGATTAAAATGCTTTGTAGATATTCGACAAATTATTTTAAAGGGTTTATGGTTATTTTGCAAAATATATTTAAGTTTTAAGGTTATTTAACCGCTAAAACTTAATGTGCTAAAGCGGTGAGCATATAGTTTTTTGAAGCGTGTAGCGGGGATAATAGCCCCAGCCTGCAATTCTGGATAACGTCCTGATGGGTTATGCAGGTGCAAACTGTGTAAACGCCTGTTTTTCCATGTAAAGCCATAAACTAACACTAAGTGGCCACCATATCGTTGCCAATTGGGGGTGCGCTCCCCCACTTCGGGCGAGACCGCTGCCGCCACCAACTGCCCATCTAAAATTGGCTGACACATGGCAACAAGTGGCGCATAGCTGTGGCCGAGCATTTCTAAGCCATAATCAGCCGCTAGTTTGATCTGAGCAGCCACATACCAGCCTTCATCAATCAGTTGGCCTTGATCATCATACACTCGATAGCCATCATGCTGTAAACCTTTTTGCACAAGCTCCCATAAATTGGGGGCAGAACCTGTTTGGGCCTGAAGGGCCATCTTTAAACACGTCAGCGCACACACGCGCCCACACCAAAACGCATAATCGGCGGGGTCTTCGGCCCCAAAAGAGCGCCAGTTGGGGTCTTGCGTGCCGTCATAGTTATTGTGGATATAGTCATTAATGAGGGTGGGTGTGGCAAACTGGGGCACATACGGCACATCATAGGGCTCACAGTAAACCCCGTCGGTCAGCTTGGATAAGTGGCGCTGCATGGCACGATATTTGCGCCATGCCAGCACTGGATCGAGTAATTGATGAGCGCGGGTCTTTAATACCATCTATTTTTTAACGCCCTTTGTACCACTTTTTGCAGCAAGGTCTAGCAGCTTAGATTGATAGTCATAGGTGGTTTGGCGTTTTTCGGCGTGAATGTCGAGCGCAATATCGAGCAACTGATTAACCACGCCCACTGCGGTTTTACCAGATTCTTTCCATAAATAAAATGACAGTGAGCCGGGCATGGTATTTATCTCATTTAGAAACACGCGATCTTCATCGGGTTGCACCAAAAAGTCAATGCGGGCTGTGCCGCGTCCACCAATGGCTTTAAAGCCACGAATGGCCATCGCTTGGATTGTTGCGGTTAGTTCGGGGCCAATGGGGGCAGGAATAATGCGCTCGGCCCCTTTCATACCCGCCGACTTGCCCTCGCTGCGCAGATACTTTTCGTCATAAGTCAAAAATTCTTGGCCCGAGACAGGCTGCTCTAGCACCGATGCCTCAATGGTGTGGTTGCCGATCACAGCACAGTTGATCTCAATGCCGTTTGTGATGCCTTTCTCAACCAGTATCTCGGCCGCCAAGCTAGCAGCAATGTCTATATGCAGGCGCAGTCGTTCGGCATCGTGGGCGGGCGCAACACCAATACTTGATCCCAGTGTGGCGGGCTTGATGAATACGGGATAGCCTAATGGCTCCAGCTGTTCCATAACCGCATCGGGATTTTCTAGCCATTCATGGCGCGTAAAGCCTACCCCGTCTACTACGGGTACACCCGCTTGGCGCAACACATTTTTGGCGATAATTTTATGGTTGGCCAGAGCCGATGCCAAAACACCCGTCCCCACATACGGCAGATCGGCCAGTTCAAACAGTCCTTGAATCGTGCCATCTTCGCCATGTGTACCATGAATAGTGCTAAAAGCCACATCTAGGCGCTGAAAAGTAGACTTGCCAAAGCGCCCCGATAATGGCGGTGTGATCAAGCCTGCATAGCGGGTGCTGGGTGAAAGCACTGTCTCTTTTATAGTGGGAAGCTCGCCTAAATTGGGCTGTTGATAGTTTTTTAGATCAAACAGCCCTGCGCCCGTTAGCCAAGAACCTTTGCGCGTAATATAGATAGGAACCACCGTATGCCCCGCCGATTGCAGAGCTTGGATAACCTGATGGGCCGTTACAATAGAAACATCATGCTCGACTGAACGACTACCAAAAAACACGCCTACCGTTCGATTAACCATCGCTGCTGCCTCACTATCGCAGATAATTGTCGGCCAAATCGTTCAAAAATAAGATCGCATCACCCGCCTTTAAATTGGCTTGATACCATTCTATCGCTTGTTGCACAGTATCGAACACTAGCAAGCGGTCGGTAGGGAAATCGGTGCTTAATACACCACGCGCAATGGGTTCGGTCTGAATTTTGCCCACCAATAGAATGTCGGTGCAATAGCGGGTGGCGGCTTGTCCTAGTTTTTCATTTTCGGCATCTTGCAGCGCCCCCAACTCGACCATGCCGGGTGTTACCAACACACGCCGACCCTCTTGATATAACCCCAACACCTCTAGTGCGTTGACTGCGCCGACAGGATTGGTGTTATAGGCATCGTCTAGCATGGTGATGCCATTGGGCAAGGTGGTGCGCCGCAAGCGATGATCAGCCGGTGTTAGGGTTGTTACACGTAGTGCAATTTCATTAAGCTTCATACCAGTTTCTAGCGCAATGAGTGTGGCCAGCAGGATATTGGTGACATTATGAATGCCGACCAAGCCGGTATGAAAGGCGCGTTGTTCACCGCTTTGGCGGTCGGTTACATCAAAGTGCAGGCCTTCGACAGTATGACGAATATTTTCGGCGATTAAACGCGCATCGGGGTGTGGCGGTGTGCTGCACGACACACCAAAACGATTTTCGGGGTAGTTTTTGATCTCCATGCTGCGTACACGCTCATCATCAAAATTGAAGGC
>CAZLPC010000009.1:0-19940 GCA_964561305.1 uncultured Anaerolineae bacterium | reverse complement strand
ATGGACTTCATATCAAGCGCAGCTAGCTCAATATCTTCGGTGCCTCGCATCTTCGCCAATAGCAACAAGTGGTTGATGATGTCTAATGAACTATATGCAATTTTTTCGATCTTTTGCGATAGTTCTAAAGATGCTGGTGTGTCGGATAATTCCTCGTTCAACAGCCCCACATAGCCGATAATTGCATGTAGCGGTGTTTTAAGGTCATGGGCTACTGTATGCGAAAACGCCTCTAGCTCGGCAATCAGACGTGAACGTTCTTCATAGACATAAGCGTTATCCATAGCAACAGCAGCGCGGGCTATTAGCAAACGCAGCATTTCAGTGTCACGCTCGGTTAAGGGATTGATGTGGGCATATTCTAGTACCAATAACCCAATGAATTTATCGCCAGATATAAGCGGCCCAACGACTTGAGCACGCATATTGTTCACAAGAAACACCGAATCGGAAAGCTGATCAGTGGTCAAAGTTGTTAATTGGCGATTTTGGATTGCATCATTGAAGCTACTTTGTTGGGCGGGTGCTAGTTTTGTGCCAATTGTGGCTTTGAGGAACGGGCTGTTGGCCGCCAGAACACGCAAATCATCTCCTTGGGCCATCATCACCACGACCACATCAGCCCCACTTAAACTAGCGGCGGCTTGGGTGGTTACTTCTGCGACATAAGTGGGATCGAGTTTTTGGGCTAAGTTGGTGTCTATGTCGCGCAGCGCCACAATCCGCGCATAGTTTTCTTTAAGTGCATTTTCAGCCCGCACACGCGCCGTAATGTCACTTAAGATGATCAAGCGCCCACGCAGTTTGTCACTATGATCTCGAAGCGGCGTAATCTGCAAATCATACGTATGGGGTTGATCGTGTAAATTAATCGTAATTTCATCAGATATATCGTACACATCTTGATATTTAGTCACCAAATCTGACCATGCTGCTAATACATTTTCGAGGGGGTGGCCAGCGATTTCGTGGTGCATCACGTTAAGGGCTTGGCGGGCCGTCTGGTTCATTTCGACAATGCGGCCTTTGGTATCGGCAACAATCACGCCATCGCGCATTCCTGCCAACAGGGTCTCGCGGGCAACTGGCGCAACATCGAAAAGCTGCTGCTGAAACAATGCCCATGCCATTACCATTGAACCCATCGTAAGCCCAAACGGATTAAGATCGAGCGGCACAGACAACACATCTAAAATATAGATCGCATAGACCAAAAAAGGCAGCACCACTCCTATAAAAATGGTAGCAAGCTGGCGACGATAGACCCCATCGGTGGCCCGCCGATAGGCGCGTACCAAAATAAAAAGACTGGCCAGAATGAGCACAATGGTATACACAACATTAATCTGATACCAAATGCCGGTTGAAAACTGAGCAAAATAGAGGTTGCCGTAGCGTACCAATTCTAAGTTTTGCCACACCCAGTCATGAGATTCTGCTGTCCATGCCAATGCAACAGTCATTACAGGAATAGTGAACAAAATTAACAGGTTGGGGGGCGAAAAATAGCGCCGACCGCCGCTAACATCTAGAATGGTCAAGAACATAAATGGACGTAAGAAGGCAACCCCAATATATTCAATTTTAAGCCATGTCAGCACATCGTTAACAGTGCGGCTGCCCAACTCGCCCGCATATCCTAGTGTATAGATACTAAGTGCCAGAGATAGCAAGGCCAGTGGCAGTGCGCCCGGCGTTTTGCTGCGGCGCAATGTCACCAGAACAATCACCATCATCACCACTGCGCCAGCGAATAATGGGATCATAATTTCATGAAGTTGCCAACGCATAATTGTATTTCCTAATGTTCCTGTTACGATTGCCTCGAATTTTGGGAACAGTTAGTCAACATCTTACCAAACATTGCCTGTTTCGGCCAAGAAACGCTGATACTTTGGTTATTTTGAGAACCATGCGGGACGAAATAATATCGTAGAGATTTTAGTTAGTGGATGGCAATCATTATTATAAAGTCAGAAAAAGCAATATCTTACATCAAGCTCAAATTGGCTCTATATGGTCGTCTACCCATGTGTCATAGTGTGCATCCAGCGTTTGCACGACAGCACTGGGCTTGCCGTCAGCAATAGTGTGCCCATCAATTTCTACAATCGGAATAATGCCTCGGCTGCTACTGGTTAAAAATGCACCCTCCAGCGTCGAAACTTGGGTTTGATGAATTGGTTCTAGGCAAACAGGGAGCAAATGCGAGGCAATATCTAGCACAATTTGGCGGGCAATGCCGCCCAACACCATGCCATCGGGTGCTGTCCATAATTGGTCGCCTAAAATGGCATAAAAATTGCTGCCAAAGCCTTCTAGCAATTGCCCATATTCGTTGACAATCAGATATTCATAAGCATCTTGTGCATTGGCTTTGACAGCTTCACGTTGGGTAATCCAAGCAGTATCTTTGGATTGTGGGTTATTGCGGCTAGTCAGTATGGTTGCAACCGATACACCTTGTGTTTTTAGAGCCGGATCAAGTCCCAAAAACGGTTCTAGGGTGATGATGAAATGATCGGGCTGTGATTGCGGTACGGTGATCCGAAAGCGGCTCTCGGCATAGCCCGACTGCTCGATTAAGGTTCGCAGTGTTGCTCGTAACGCGGCACGATCTAGTTTGAGGGAGATATTTTCTAGTTGTGCCGATTCTGCCATGCGATCCAAGTGGGCATCTAGTTTTAGGGCAGCGGTGCGTTGATAGGTGCGTGTGACCGTGTAGATGCCCGATGGCTCGTAATAGGCGGCCTCGGTTAACGAATCAGCACGATAGGGCGCTGGTCGTAAGCCATTGGCAGTTAAAATAGCAATGGTAGTGGGCATCATTCACGCTCATAAATGGCTAAAATAACGGGCACATTGGCTAAGGATGGAATTTGTAGTGGTGGATCGGTGCGAGCATACATCAAGCTAGAGCGACCGCCATCTAGCGCAAAAGCCGCGTTCAAATTCAATCCACTATTAACCAACCATGATTGCAGATCGCGCAAGCTAATTTGACCAAATACGCCTGTACTCATCAAGTAAATGTTGCCAGTTGTATCTTGGCCGATGGCCGTGCGGCGGGCGAGCTCATCAAAGCCTTGCCCGGTTGATGAGGGTGTACCACCCGGCTCAATCAACATCGGAAAAGATTGGATGGCTTGTGTGTAGCCTGTACCTTGATAGGGGGTGCGGGCCAACGAGATAATGCTGGGTGTGCCAGTGCCATTGACCGCGAACATGCCTCCATAGCCAACCAATGTATTGCCCGACAGCACACCATCGGCAATAACCATACCAATTGCAGTATTATTTTCATTAAAGAAGCTGGCGTTTACGAACGCAATGGCAGTGGGACCTAGTTGTGCTTCCCAAGTGGGATAGTTGCGTGCTTGGGCAGGTTGATAATGTACCCGAAACATGACCCGATTGGGATCAATCCGTAAGATGTGCATCGAAAACTCGTTGGCATTAGAGGGGGTAACTGATAGGGTGCGATAGGCTAGACCCGTACCCACATTTACCCAACCGATGGCGGCATCATCTGATGAATTGCCGTTGTCAGAGTCATTATCATTTTTTTCTGAAAATAAGCTACAGGCGCTAATGAGCAGCACCCAAATGAGTAGTACTGATAGTTGTTTTTTAGGCATCGTCACGCTCGCGTTTTTTCTTTAACAAGGATGATGCAGTTGTAGCAGAGGCCTCGCCACGGGTATTTGTTTGGCGGGCTGGACGTTGCACAGGCCCTGCCGAGGGTGGTGGGTTGGTAGCGGCTGGCTTTGATACTGGGGCCGCGCTGGGTACAGTTGGGACGGCGGTTTGGGGTTGTGGCTCTCCACTGGCGCGTTGCTTGGCCCGCATTAAGTCGCTTATACGCTGTTCTTTATCGGTTCCTTCATAGGTAGACGGACTGCGCCCAACCAAGCCAGCGGCCCATGCCCGCAAACGTTCTACATCGCTACGATTGATGACCAACCGTCTTACGGCAATGTCTAAAATTAGCAAAAACGCGGCTAGTGCCAACAAATACGGATAGAGTGGCAACGCGGCTTCGGCTTGGTTCAGGTTGTGCACAAAAGCATTCGCCGGATTGCCTGCCAACGAGCCGCCACCTGTTGTCACCGCTATATCTTGCAGAAACTGAGGCGCAGGTTCGCTTACGCTATATTCTTGCGAATAGCTGAGTACCCAGCCTGTATTTTGCGCGACAGTGGCTTCGATGGGAGCGTCTTCTGGGGTTGTGCCGTACACCCGAATGAAATACGAGCCTTCTTGGTTAGGCTGAAAAGCGGCTTCATAGCGACCGGGCGCAACTTGACGGAAAGTGGGCGATTGGGTGGTGCGGTCGGGATAAATGATGGCCGTATCCAGATCCAATTGATTAAGATAGTTACCCGCATCATCACGCGCATCAACCACAACCACCCGTGTATCGCCACGGGTCTCGATACGGGTATCAATGTTGCTGCCACTGTTTTCGGTGATTGTCCAACGCACTACCTGATTCCAAAATTTAGTGTAGTCCCCCCAATTTGTCACCCATTCTGTGCCCCACCGCAAAGTTGCATCAGAAGTAAAGGCTACACTACGTCCTAAGCCATACTGCCAAGACGCAAGGATTGGATCGTCTTCAGGGCCTGTAAAAATGACGGTGGCGGTATCTTTGGGCGAGGTGGCAATATAGCCCAACAAATTGGGTATGCTGCTTAAACTGATGCCATCTACAATAGGGCTGGTGGCCGTAAGAGCAGGGCGAAATGGTTCTTCATAAATATAAGAACGAGTTGCCAACACAGTCTCGCTAGAGAAAATGGCCGGGATGTTCTCGACGGTGGTCGCGATATGAAAATTGCCACCACCAACTCGCGCCATATCGCGCAGCCACGGCGCATAATCTTGCCCCACAGCAATCACCGTTGTGGTGATGTCATAGCTATCGCGCAACCGGCCCGTTAAGGGGATGACACCTTCTGGGTTTGCGCCCCCATCGGTCAATAAAATGACATGCTTCAGTGTGGAAGGATCGCCCGGCAATTCGCGGTCAATCGCCGACATACCACCATAAATATCAGTGCCGCCACCCGCATTTAGGCTGGCCACTAAATCAATGATGTCGTTGCGATTTGATGAACTGCCAATGTTTTGAATGTCTACTACCCAAAAGGCTTGTGTGTCGAAAGACACAATGCCTGTTCGATCATAATCGTTCAAAAAATTGACCGAACGAATGATGGCTTCTTTGGCTAGTTGCAGGTTGCTGAAGCCACTGGTTCCCCGAAACTCCATCGAACCAGAGCGATCAAGGACATAGACCATGGTTAGCTGCGGAATGCGTTCTTGATCCCGAATCCGCATGTCCACGGGCAAGGTCTCCTCTAGTGGGGTATCAAAGTAACCCCCTACGCCAAAACTATCAGGCCCACCAATAACCACCAAGCCACGCCCGGCATCGCGCACATAAAGCTGCAACAGTTCCATCCGTAAAGGCGTTAGCTCGGCAGCCGATACATTCGCTAAAATAATACTTTCGTAGACCGCCAATGGCGCAAGCCCTAGGGGCATTTGATCGGGTTGAATCACTTCTAGCAGCAGACCTGCATCTGTTAAGGCTGCTTCTAGGGCTGTGGTTTCAGTTGGGTCGCTGGCGACAATTAATACACGCGAGCGCCCCGTTACTTGGGTAAAGGCCGAAAGCTGGTTGTTTTCGGTGAAGCCTTCGCCTGTTTGGGGTTCAATGGTTACCCGAAAGTTGATAAAGCGGGCCGTGGGATATTGTAGTGGGCTAAACACATAGCGATTTGTGCCGGGCCGCACCGTAACCTCTTGTGCCTCTAGCGTTTCGCCATCGGCTGAAACGTTGAGCAACACTTGGGTGCTGACATTACCCCGATTTTCAATTTCAACGATCATATCAAATGGCTCGTCTTCACCCACCACCGATGGCACACGCACACTACTCACCAATACTTCGCGGTCGCGCACGATCCCAAACGGCACATAATCAATTTGGACATCGGTGGCGGCGGCCAACTCGGCTGCACGCAAGGCATTGCCTGTGGTTTCAAGTCCATCGCTTAGGATCACGATGCGTTTGGCCGCGTCGGGCGGAAAGAGGGCCAACCCCAAGCGAATGGCTTCGGCCAGATCGGTATTTATTGCAACCGGGCGCGTGCCAAGTTGCCTAATATCAATGATGTCTTGCATCGGTTGTTCGACGAGGGCATTTTCGCCGAACAAAATTATTGCTGCCTGATCATCAGTGGTCATGTTGGCAACGGCGGCTTGCACATATTCTATCGCTTGGGCCTGCGAAACAGAATCCATACTATCGGAAACATCTACTAAAAAGACCACTGCCAACCGATTGGCGCGTTGGCGAGCTTGTAGCCCCGCAAGGCTTAAGATCAGCACCACAATAAGTGCAATACGGATACCCATTGCCATAAAGTCGCGGCGGCGGCGATAGGCGGTTTGGGGCCAGCCCAATCGGACAAAAATGGGGATCAGCAAAAGCAATAAAAATGCAGTTGGTTCGGTAACGCTGATAAAATCCATACCAATACGGTCTCCCTAACGTCGGCTGGGACGAATTTCCCACCAGCGGCGGGTTGGTGTGTTAGCGGCGCGGGTGTTACCCTGCAAGATAGTGCTGCTGGGTTTTAATTTACGATTGCGAGTACGGTGATAATACCACCATTCTAGCCCCAAAATAATCAAGCCAAGATACACCAAATATTCCCATAGTTCGCGGCGGCCTGTTTCTTCGCCAGTGGTGCTGTTGATGGTGGTTATGCCACCACTGCCTTGCAATGTAAGTGTCTCAATAGGACGAATGTTGCTCTCGTCGCGGTCAAACAAGTTAACGGCAAAGCTATCGGTTTGCACAACATTGCCATCTAGCAAAATTTCAATGTCATAGAAGCCCAACGCGGCTGTGTCAGCAAAAAAGGCTTCGGCACTCTCTCGTAGAGTGAGTTCAACGCGATCTCCAGTGGGTTTGCGGATGATAAGTGCATCCGCCGCCACTGTGGGCCGAATACTAAGGGGATCGCTAGGGGCGATATTGCTGACATTAATGGCACGTTGTGGCCGATACCAATCCATTAGATTAGCGACCAAAATTGGCCACTGAATCTGCAAGGGCAAATTAGAGTTGGTGAGGGAAAAGGTCAAAATGGCAATTTGTTGGCCTTCTACCTCTCCAGCCAACACCAATGGATCGCCATTTTCGGTTTCGACTAGAAAATCTGCCCATGCCACATCGTCTATCAACTGAAAATTACGAATGGCCACGCTTGAAAAGTTTAAAAAGCGCGTGCGTTCGTCATCGGGCAACACACCGCCGGATAGTGAGTCTATGGCAGTGTCGGTGCTTTCGCCTGTAACCGCAAATAGATCGGTGCTGCCGGGTGGGTTGATGATAAGGAGGTCGGTTTCGCGGGGTAAACTAGAAGGTAGCCAACCATCTAGCACAATCAAATCATAAGTGCCGCGCAAAATGCCTTGTTGAGGGGTGCTAACAGCTAGCTCAAAGCCGGGCAGGTTGGTAAAAATTTGCTCTAAGAAGGTGTTGCCCTCGGTTACAATCAAAACACTACCCGTTACCGATTCAGCATTAACGGCATAGGCTACGTCATCTGTTCGCAAATAGTCGGGGGTGGTGGTGTTACTGGGTGGCGATAACCGCGCTTCTAGCTTAATGAAATCTTCGGGCAGGTCAGTTTCGACAATATTCAACACACTACCAGCCGACACACTATAAAACTGAGAACTATAAAATTCGTCATCCAGCCGGACTTCAAAAATAACGCGGCTATCTTGGGTTCCATAGTTTTCAAGTTGGGCGAACATTTGTGGGGGCTGATTGGGTAGTTGTCGTGTTGAGAGAATGGTGATGCCCACATTGCTATCCGACTCGCCAATGTTAACAAACAACACATCGCCGGGAATAGTGGGCAAATTGCTGGGTAAGCCACCATCACTTAAAATGACCACTTGTAATTCATCCACCCCCAGCGATCCCGCAGCCGCCAGTGTCAGGGCCGCTTGCCAGTCGGCTGTGCCCGAGCTTGGTGCGGCATCGCGGATGGCGCGGCGCAACACTGCGCGATCTCGCGTGGCGGCGGTCAGCACTTCTGGCACTTCGCCTACACGGATCACGGTCATGGTGTCGTCGTTGCCCAATTTACTTACTGTGTCTAGGGCAAGGTCTTGGGCTTCGGCAAAGCGGCTTTTGCCGCCCAAGTCGGTCGCATTCATGCTGGCCGAGGCATCAATCAACAGCGCAATGCGCCCTGTGGTGATGGTCTCAACTTCTTGATAAGGCCGCGCCAAGGCCAACACCAAAGCCGCCAAAATGAGCAATTGCAACAGCATTAGCAAATTAGGGCGCAGCCGTTGCCAAGGGGCGTTGGCTTCGCGGTCGCGCACCAATTGTTGCCATAAAAATGTACTAGAAATGGGCATATCAGTGCGCCGTAATCGCAGCATATATAGCAAAAAGATCGGGATGGCCAGCGCCGAGAATGCCAATGAAGCCAACGATAAAAATCCAAATCCACCCACGCTACTGTCTCTCAATCAACTAAGTATTCGGTTGGCAGTCTGTAAAAATCTTGCCCATCTGCGGTAAATACACGCTCAAAGCTCTGTGGGTCGTAGAACCCAACCACCAGTGTACCACTACCGCTATACTGATCTACATTTAAGGATAACCGATGGTTGTCTAAAATATACTCTTCCGGTAGCCAACTGGTGGTTGGCCGTTGGTCAAGGGCGGGTTGACGATCACTTTGGGCGATCACACGGCCATCAGGGCTGATAAACTGTACAAATACTGTATAAGCTATGTCGGTCGTGTGTGTGGCTTGCCAAAGCAATGTCACCTCATACGGTGTGTGAACTGTATACCCCACTAATTGCCCTATGCCCTCAAACGCTATCGAGGCTGTTTCGTCAAAGATAGGGCGCTCAAAAACACGGTCAATAGAGTTAATGGTGTAGGTTTTTAGCAACACATCACCTGCCCACAGTTCAGCGTCGCCACTGGCATCGGCGGGGATTACAAATTGATGCCAACTGAGCTGAGTGGGTTGTCGGGGATCGCGCTGAATGGGTTGCTCAAGCGTCCAGCCCTCGCCAACCAACGATACCTCACTTGCTTGGCTGATCAAAAGTGTTGCCGCGAACGACAAGCCGCTATCAATGCTGTTGCCAACACTATCGCTTATAAGTTGATCGGTGGCGGCAATTTGTAGTAGCTGGGGGCCGCGCGCTCTAATTGGTTGTGTGGCTTGAACAGTTTTGCCGATAATACGTCCGTCTCGGATGGCATCAAATCCACTGGGTATAGCGGCATTATAGACCGTAAAAACAATCGGATAATCGTCGAGTGGTGTGCCACTTGGCAATGGCAACCAATGAAACGACATGCCATCATTTCTTAAGTGGCTTTCTTGCTGAGTGTTACGAATGACGGCATCGTGGCGAACGATGGGTTGGCCAAGAGGGGTTAAAATTTGGGCGACAATGCTGGTTTCGTCTGTTTGTTGGGCGGCTTGCCAATAGGTAAAGGCACACACGCCCACTTCTGAAGCCATATACGCCACATTTTGCAACGATCCTTCAGCAAAAATCGCGTCAATAGCCAGTGGTTGGGGGTGTGGTGCTTGCGAAAGTAAAAATACTTGGCTACTGAGGCCGAAAAACACCTGATTTTCGCCCACAACTTGGCTATTGCCCCCTAAAAAGCACGGATACATACCGCGCACATCGGCGGGCAACTGAAACCACGTCACCAATTCGACATGGCGCGGTGTATCGGTTACCAAGTCGCTAATGACCGCCAGAGCCGTTTCTGCGTCACTGTGTAATGGAATGTTGATGAACTGGGCTTGAATATCGTATTGAGCCGCAAAATAATATTGCAAGGCCGGTTCGTCATCAAACGGAACAATAATCACAGTATCAGCAGGCAAGGTGGCATAATAAGCCGCTAGGGCCGCAAAATCATCGTGCTGATAAGTGCGCGTGGTGTTGATAGCGTGCAAGCTGCCATAGCTGATGATCGCTGCTAGTATAACAATTGCACCTGATGAGAATGTTCTAGCCTGCACAGAAGGAAGGGTATGAGCGCCTGCAACAAGCAGCAACAACGCGGCTGGTGTGCCAGCGATAAAATAGCGCGGATGAAAGTCAATATGGGCAGCCAACAGCAGTGCTGTGCTAAAAATAGGCACAAGAATCGCTTGAGAGGCGATCAGCCAACCGCGCCCATTTTTCGCCAGCAGTGCCACAATAGCAACGATTGCCAACGCTGCGCTAAGATGAAGCCACACAGTCGCGGTTGGGTTTTGCAGTTGGGGCAAGGTCGGCAAAAAATAGCTGTACCATATATCGCGGGCAAGGCCAAAACCAATTTTGGGAGGGGTGTTGAGCGTGGTTCCGGATGGTGATTGCGTGAGCAGCCACGGAATATAGGCCACGCCCAAAAGCAGATGCAAACCACCCCAAATGACGAGTCGTCGCCAATCGCGCCGTACCACCCATACCACGCCTGCTGTCACGCCGGCCCATGCCACCACCGGCACAACCAAATTATGTGTATAGAGGCCAACACTGGCGGTGATCCAGATGGCAGCCCACAACCGCCGTGGAATGCTCTCAGTCGGTTGATAGCGCAACAGGGCCTCTAGCCATCCCAAGAGTAGCAGCGCAATCAACGGCACAGCGACATAAGCACGAACTTCTTGGGCATATTCCCATAAAAGGGGCGAAAGTGCAATTAAACATCCAGCCGCCAAGCCACCCCCTGCCCCAAACCAACCACGCCCAATCCGTAAGGCAACCGCCACCGTGATGAGGCCAATCAGCACCGAGACATAGCGCAATGCAAAAGGGCTATCGCCCCCACCCAAGCGCCACAAGAGGTGGCCGCTGGCATAATAGACATAGGGTGTGTTGTCGTCGGGTGTACCCAATGGGCTATGAATGGCACGAATTGACCAGCCTTCATCATGCCAGATGGACTCGTTGCCCAACTGCCATACGCGCAAGCCAAAGCCCAACCACAACACCACCAGCGCCAGCCAGCGCCATCTCATCGCACAATACCAATCCGCCGCAACTGATAGAGGATCAACTCTTCCCATGGCAGGCTGGTTTCGACCGTGACAAAATGAATGCCGCGCCGCAAGCAAAAATCACCAATTTCTTCTTGCCATGCCAACAAGCGTGCTTGATAGAGTTGCTTCATTTCGGCATCAATAGTTACTTCTTGAGGCATTCCCGATTCGACATCTAGCAGGCGTAGATCGCCATCGAGGGTCGGGTTAACTTCATCGGGAGCCAGCACCTGAATCAGCGCCACTTCAAACCCACGCGACTGCAACGCGCTAAGGCCGTCTTTATAGCTGGGCGACATCATGTCGCTAAGAAGAATGCATAAGCCCGGACGGGTGGCCCGCAGGGCATAATCTTTAAGGGCCACGTCTAGGTTGGTGTCGCCACGGGTATAGATGTTCTCTAGGTTTTGCAGCATATTGATGGAATAGGCCCGTCCACGATGGGGCCCCCATTTGTGATTGCGGTCGGCGCGTAAGCCTGTGATGTGTACTAAGTCGCCCGAGGCCAACGACAAATAGGCCAAGCCTGCCAAAACCCGCAACGACCACACAAACTTATGGTGTTCGCGCTCAATATCAAGCCGCGGCCAGTCCATACTTGCCGATGCATCAATTAAAAAATGCACGGCAAGGTCTTCTTCTTCTTCCAACAGCTTAATGAAGGGGCGCTCTAGGCGGGCATAAATGTTCCAGTCTACCCGTCGCAAATCGTCGCCCTTGGTATAGTCGCGGTAGTCAGCAAATTCGATGCTTGTGCCGCGTTTGGTCGAGCGTCGTTCGCCCTTCATGGCCCCCGCCCGAATTTGGCTGGCGATCAAGGTTAGGTTCTCGAATTTGCGGAGTGTGTTGGGGTCAAAAATTTTAAATCGGGTGGCCATCTCTATCCGTCCTAATCAATATCTTGGCGTTGAAAAACAAAAATGGATAGCCCGACCAGCACCACCAGCCAAACAGTCAACACCCCCACCGATTCGGCCAAAGCAAGCGGCTGCTCATCAAAATAGGTGGCCGGTTCGTTGACATTAATCCACGAAACGATGTTATCAGCGTTATACGACGGCACAATCACCACAAGGTCTTGTATCCACTCTTGGCGCAAGATGGCCGATGCAATGGCCAGCATAATCGGAATGCCCAAAAATTCGATGATCGAGATCACCATACCAGCGATAAGGCCAATAAGGATCGAGCGCGTCACAATTGAAATTAAAATGCCGATACCTGCGATGACCAGCGTTGCAAAAAATGCTACTCCTGCATTCAGCAAATAGTCGCGCAAAAAGTCGGCTAACACTTCACCACTTAACGCTGGTGGATAGGGCGCACCAAAGCCTACATTCATCAGCCCTATCAATAACACCATCAGTACCGAGGTGACAAAAAACGCCACCACAATAAATGTGCCCATGGTGATATATTTGACTAGCATGATTAGCCAGCGCGGATTGCCCGGCAAAACGGTTTTCCATGTGCGATATTGATACTCGCCCGCAAAAACTGTGACCGAAAAGCCAATCAATAACAAGCGCCCCAAGGGATTATTGAGCAAGAACCATGGTGTCAGGGCAACATCGGGCCAACGAAATGGTTCAGTTATATAATTTTCGCGGGCTTCAGGGATTAATGCCATCGAAAGGGTCAAAACACAGGCCAAGGCTGCGCCCATTAGTGGCCAAATATAGACCATGCAACCCATCAGCAACCGATTGCCGATGATTTTGCGCCACTCTGCCCGAAAAAGTGCCATTAGCTCGCTCATCATTTACACCTCACCCACTTCACCCAAGAAATAGTCTTCAAGCGATTGCTGATAGGGTTTAATGCTGAAGATTTCTATATTTTCGGACACCAATTGCCTCACAATGGCGGGGGTGTCGGTGCGGGTGGCATGAATCCGTAAAACACGGCCCTCATGAATGCGCTCGGTTTGCCAATTTGCTTGCAAAACTGCTTCGGCGTGTTCAATGGGACTAACGTCAGCATCTAGTATCGGGCGTTGATCTAACAGGGTTTGTAGCGTTCCTTCGCGGATCAGTTGGCCTTGATGGATGATAGCCAACCGATCACAGGTGGCTTGCACTTCGGCCAACAAATGACTGGTCAGAAAAACGGTTTTACCGTGTATGTGTGCTAAATCTTGGATGAAACGTCGCATCTCGCGGATACCAGCCGGATCCATGCCATTGGTTGGCTCATCCAAAATTACCAAATCAGGGTTGTGCATTAAGGCCGCGGCGATGCCCAAGCGTTGTTTCATACCCGTAGAATAGGCTCTAAATTTGACGCGCTTGGCTTGGTTAAGCCCCACTTGGCTTAGTAGGCGTTCGGCAGTTTCGGGGTTAAAACCCGCTTGCGAATCGCCTATTACCCTCAGATTATCCCATCCGCTTAGATATGGATAAAACGTTGCGCCTTCTACCATTGCACCCACACGCTTCAGAATATCGGGGTGGCGCTGCGAATCTTGCCCAAATACCTGCACACGGCCTTCAGTTGGGCGCATTAACCCTAACATCATGCGGATAGTGGTGGTTTTGCCCGCGCCATTCATGCCCAAAAAACCATAGACCTGATGGGGTTCTATGGCCAGTTGTAGGGCGCTAACAGCTATTTTACGCTGCTTACCCTTGCCGAAAACTTTGGTTAAGTTTTCAATGTGGATAATCGGTGATTGCATACGCGCCGCCACTATCTTGATGTTTATAGTTGCGCTTCTTGCGGCACATGATTCAGTAAATCATTAATTACTGCATCGGCAGTAATGCCCTCGGCCATGCCTTCAAAATTCATGAGTAAGCGGTGGCGTAATACGGATGGCGCAATAAGGCGCACGTCGTCAAAAGCAACATTATAGCGCCCCTCTAGCATGGCGTTGACTTTTGCACCCAAAATCAGGGCTTGGCCACCGCGTGGACTAGAGCCATAGCGCACAAATTTCTTGATCATGGGGGCTGCTTCTGGGCTTTCAGGATGAGTGGCTACAATCAGGCGGGCCACATACTCATTGACGTGTGAGGCCATCGGCACTTGCAGGGCCAAGCGCCCCATGGCGACGATCTCGTTGCCATCTACGACAGGTTGTGGTTCTTCATTTTCTAGACCTGTGGTGCGGTTGAAGATTTCCACCAATTCGTTGGCCGAGGGAAATGGGACATTAATTTTGAACATGAAACGGTCGAGTTGGGCTTCTGGCAAAGGGTATGTCCCTTCCATTTCAAGTGGATTTTGGGTGGCTAACACAAAGAAGGGCGGCTCTAGGTTATAAGTGGTGTTGGCAACGGTCACGCGCTTTTCTTGCATGGCTTCTAGCAGGGCCGACTGGGTTTTGGGGGTGGCGCGGTTAATTTCATCGGCTAGCACCAAATTAGCAAACACTGGGCCGGGCTGAAAACGGAATATTTTGCGGCCATCGTCACCTTCTTCTAGCACATCGGTTCCTACAATATCGGCGGGCATCAGGTCAGGAGTAAACTGGATGCGGGCAAATTTAAGATTCATGGCTTGGGCAAAAGTACGAACGAGCATAGTTTTGCCCAAGCCCGGCACGCCTTCTAGCAGCGCATGGCGGCCCGCGATAACGCAGATCAGCACTTGGCGTACCAAATTATTTTGCCCAACAATGACCTTTCGCACTTCCTCTACAACAGCTTGGGTACGGTCGGCAAATTCTTCTACGGTCATTTCTAGGGGTGCATTTGACATCACAAAATAATCCTATCTTGGCTCTATAGATGTAAAGTAGGCGCGGACGAGATCGCGTAGCCCAATCGGAATGTAATCGCTTTCGAGGGCTTTTTGCGCCTCGCCACGATAGCTATTAAAGACTTCGTTATAGGGCACAGTGGATGTGCCAGCAAAGGTCTCGTTAAAATCAGTCTCACGGAGGGGGTCGCCGCTATCGTCGCTTACTTCCCCTGTTACGCCAAATTCGGGGCCTGTGCCTGTGTCCCCAATGCGCGAGGGGTTATAAACAGGATCATAAGCGCGTTCATCATCATCGCCGGGGCGGTTATCAATTTGGCCGGGCTGGTTTTGGGCGCTACCTTCGCCTTGGCTTTGTGTAGTTTCGCCACCGCCATCACCCGCACCACTACCACCTGATTGGCTGCTGGTTTGGCCAGTACCTTGTTGACCTTCTTGCTGTTGCCCACCTTCACCACCTTGTTGGCCTGTGCCAGTTTGGGCTTCTTGGTTGGGTTGCTGGCCAGACTGTCCGCTATTGCTAGGGTCGCCCTGTTGGCCTTCGCTAGGTTGGCCGCCTTGGGGGGCGTTGCTAGGCTCCCCTTGCTGATTTGATCCTTCTTGTTGTCCTTCGCTGGGCTGCCCTTGTTGCCCCTGTTGTTCTTCGCTGGTTTGTCCTTGCTGTCCTTGTTGCCCTTCACTAGATTGTCCTTGCTGACCTTGCTGTTCTTGTTGTCCTTCGCCAGATTGTTCTTGCTGCCCTTGCTGCTGATCCGACGATCCGACTTGTTCGCTTTGATCGGGGTTAAACTCGCTCATGGCTTGCTGACTCTGCTCAATACGTTCTTGGGCTTGTTGGGCAGCTTGGGCTTGGTTTTGATTTTGTTCGGCTTGTTGGTTAAGCGCATTAGCGGCTTCTTGCAAGGCTTCTTGGGCGCGTTGGGTGTCGCCCTGACGCAGGGCATCGGCGGCATCGCGCAGCGACTGAGCCACATCAGGATTGGTGGCTTCTAGCGCATCGGCGGCTGCTTCTAGTTGGTCGGCCAAGGCTTGTTGTTCTTCGGTAGAAAGTTGGTCAAGTTGATTAGCAAGGGCTTCTAATTCTTCGGCGGCTTGTTCTAGGTTGGGTTCTTGCAAGGCTTCACCCGCCGACTGTGAGCTTGGGTTGGGGGTAAGGGCTTGGCCTGCTTGTTGGAAGGCTTCGCGCTCTTCTTGCGACAGGCCGTCGCGGGCCATTTCTTCCAATTGGCGTTCGGCCTCAGAAAGGGCGGCTACGGCTTCGGCCTGAGAAACATCCTCGTTTTGTAAGGTTTCTAGGGCTTCGTCAATAGGCTGGTTTAGTTCTTCTTGCTGTTCTTCGGATAGTGCGGGGTTTTCGTTAATCTCATCTTGGGCTGCGGCCAGTTCGTCCCTGCGCTCAGAGACTTCGTTTTGCAACGCTTCTTGGGCAATAATCTGGGATGTAAATGGGTTTTCTAGCCACAGCAAGATCATCAACGCCACAAAGGCCACAATCAACAAGATAACCTCGCCGCGCTTAATTTTGATGGGCAAAACTGCTTTGGGATTAATTTTATTGGCAGCCACCCGCGCATCTTGAATTTGCAAATCTAAAAACACTGGCGATGTATCAAGTTTTCCGCTTAATAGCTCAAAAGCCGTACTCATGCGCTCTTTAAGGCCAAAGCGCAGATCAAAGTCTTGGGCGGCTTGATGGGTACGCCGTGGCCACAGCCAAATTAGTAGCAGTGTGCCGATACCTGTTATCCCAATGGCGATTAGCGCATTGCGCAACACTTCATCGGCCAAGAGCCACGGACGCAGGCGCGACACAGTGGCAAACATCAGCCCAATCAGCACCCCAACCAGCAATCCACGCGGCAGCCATATAGCTGTGCGGGCAAGGCGCAGGCGGGTATTCCATTGGCGCAAATAGCCATTTAACACACCTAAATGATCGGGTTGTCTTGAGCTAGGGATAGATTCGACACGTTGCATAATTATTCCCTTAAAAACTGACTTATGGTGTTAGAAATACCCCATAGGGGTGGCAAAAGTTCTATTCGTTGATGCGCTTTAGCACACGGCTGGTGCGGAAAAAGATCAACACAGCCACGCAGGTATAAAACAGTGAAAACACAACCCAAGGCGATGGTAAGGTTACACTTGCACCGTCTTGAAAAGTGTACTCAATAGTAAACACCGATTGCTGGTTAATGAGATACTCGCGTGTGACCAGCAGTGCAGCCAGTGGATTAAGGCAAATAAATATGCCGCGCAAGATCAGCAACACCCACTCGCCACTGCGCGTAACAGCGCTGCTGTTCGCGGTGGCTGTATAGGCGGTGTTTACACCCACCAACACTACAACCAACATGGCCGTAATGAGTGCAATGGCCATGGCTGTAACATACGTTAAAATGTTCGCACGCAAGGTGCTGCGGGTCGTAGACGAAAAATAGATGCCCAGTGTACCCAAAAAGATCGCCGTAGCCATGAGTGTAAAAAACGAGATATAGACCTCTGGCAGGTCTACCCCGCCAAACAAAAATGCGATACTTTGCATAGGAATGGCGGCTAATAGCAGCAAGACGACATACGCCAATGCCGAAAAGAGCTTGCCCCACACCAACGAACGCTCTGGTAGTAGGGTTGTCCGCAAGAGATCATAGGTTTGGCGTTCGTGTTCGCCACTGATGGCGCTGGCTGTAAAAGCTGGGGTGATGAATGTGACCAGAAACAACTCTATGGCCACCACTGCACTAAATAATACACGCCCTACTTCACCGCCATCAATTTCGCCCGTTGCACTTAGCGAGTCTGAGGTTGCTCCCAGATAAATAAGGGTTGTGAAGCAACCCACCACCAACAAATAGCCCGTCATCACCACAAATGCACGGGGGCCGCGCATTCTGCCGCGCAATTCTTTTAGCGCGACAGGATTGCGGAGAATGATATTCAATGGATTTTGTATGCGACCAGAACCAGTGGCCATTAACTAACGATTCCTTTAGTGACCTTCATAAATACTTGCTCAAGATCAGAGGTTTCTTCGGCAAAATTGACCACCGGAATACCCTTACTGGTTAGTGCTGCCAACAAGTGGCTTACACCTGCATCTTCGCCGCTAAATTCTACCCGCAGCCGCTTTTTGCCATCTTCAGGGGCCATGTCGGTTACTGTTTCAATGCTCGATAATTCTAAGATAGCGGCTTTGGCTTCTTCAACCTTGTCTAACAAACTGATCACAATGATCTTGTGGGGGGTCAGTTGCTTCCGAAGTTCTTTAATGGGGCCTTGCATCACCATTTGGCCGGCCTCGACAATGCCAATATGGGTGCAGATTTCGCTCACGTCGGCCAAAATATGAGACGAGAAAAAGATGGTTTTGCCCATTTTTGCCAGTTCAATCAATAACTCGCGGATTTCGACACGAGCACGCGGATCAAGGCCAGAAGCTGGCTCGTCTAATATGAGCACCGATGGATCGTGGGCAAGGGTGCGGGCCAAGCAAAGGCGCTGTTTCATACCCCGACTGAGCTTGTCTACCATGTCATCGCGCCGATGGCTAAGGTCTACGAGCTCAAGTAAGTCGTTGATGAGTCCGCGACGGTTGGCCTCGGGGATTTCGTAGCACGCCGCAAAAAAATCTAAATACTCCCACACTTTCATGTCTTCATAGACACCAAAAAAGTCGGGCATATAGCCAATTGAGCGCCGCACATCTCGTGGGCTACTAACCACTGAATGACCATCTATAAAGGCCTCGCCACCACTGGGGCGCATAAGCGTGGTGAGGATACGCATGGTGCTGGTTTTGCCTGCGCCGTTGGGGCCTACAAAGCCATAAATTGCCCCACGCGGCACTTGCAAACTTAAATCTTTGACGGCGTGCAGCTTACCATAGCGTTTGTTAAGGCCGCGTGTTTCAATAATCAAGTCGGCATCGTCAATTTGTGACGATAGTTTAACAGCATCGGCAGCAAGTTCTGGGCTGGCGATTATTTCCTCAGCAATATTTTCTTCGGCGGGTGGCATAACATCCGTCATTTGTTTGTCTCCTCAAGGGTTGGCGGTTTTTAGATAACGTGTCACGATACGATCAATGTTGGCTCTACTAACTGAATAAAGACCTCTGTGGTGTTGGCGGTGGGTCGCAGATTAATATGGATGGCATTGGTTGGGCCCAGATAGACCTGTGGATTGGTTAGGAGCAATTGGTTTGTATCTAGGTCGTGAGTGTCCCATGTGCCTGCTTCCCAGTTCCAAAGACGCACATCTAATTGGCGCGAACTGCCGCTTACTACCACTTGCAAATTAAGCCCTGCAACTGTTACTTGTTGGAAGATACCCACTGGCGCAAACCGAAAGGTGACTTCATCTTGGTTGCCCAACCGAAAACTATAGGGTAGTTGCTCGGCATTAAAGCCTTGTGTATCAATAACTGTCCATGTCATGAGGCCGGGTGGCAAAATGTGGCTGCTAGATAAAGCACTGGTCTGATATTCGGTGGGCAATCTTAAAATATAGAGATTATCATAGGCGCTAATTTGGTCTTTGTCTTCTAAAATTATGCCAAATGTGTTAACTGTATTGTCATCGTCGTTTGTCCAACCGACAACATACACATCATCGGCACGCCCACCATTTTGCCCTAGTTCATAACTAATGGCTTTTAGCAACAGCGCCCGTCGCCGATTAATGCGCTCTTCGATTGTGCCGCCACGCTGCTGGCAATTAAATTCTTGCTGATACATCACTTGGGCCAACGTAAGGTTAAAGCCACCGTCACATACATAAGGATTGATATTGGGGCCATACCAAGCATTGTAGTTGTAGGATGGCGTAAGATAGCTAGCGACGAATGGTTCGGTGCGGTTTCCTAATGGGAAGTGGGTGGGGCTATTGAGTGTCATGGCCCACTGTCCAGAAAAATCGAAAGTGGCGACTGTACCAGCCTCAATATCCCCAATCGGATAAAAGCCGTTTTGTGCCAACACCACAGCATCTATCAGATCGGGCATGTCATTGGCTAGCCGAATTTCGCCTTTAAGACCGACATCACGGGTATCGGTTAGTGTCCAGATGGCGCGGCCTGTATAGCTGGGGGCGGCGGCATAGCCACTGGTGGCAAAAGTCGCCACAATA
>CAZLPC010000008.1:14645-20019 GCA_964561305.1 uncultured Anaerolineae bacterium | reverse complement strand
TAGGGAGCCAGCTTTTTCACGCGCTTTACTTCTGCGGTGTTGCCCATGGATTGCATACGGTCGAGTTGGCGCTTCACCCGTGATGAGGTGCGGCGACGTAAGTGGCTTTTGCCACCTTTGGTACGCATAACCTTGCCGCTGCCCGTTACTTTAAAACGTTTTGCAGTAGCCTTATGCGTCTTAAGTTTGAATTTGCCTTTACGTGGTTTGCGCGGCACG
Source organism: uncultured Anaerolineae bacterium (assembly GCA_964561305.1). Taxonomy (GTDB): domain Bacteria; phylum Chloroflexota; class Anaerolineae; order Aggregatilineales; family J027; genus J027. The sequence continues at coordinate 19,800 of CAZLPC010000008.1, read as the reverse complement.
GTTCCTAAACTCCTTCAATGAATGCCTAATCTATAGACAAACGAATGCCGCATTCTACTATGCGGCCACCCGTTTTTTATACATCATCCGCCATTTTAAGTGCAATAGAGCAAGTTGGCGTTACTTCTTTTTACCTGCCTCGGCTGAAGGACTTAAAATCATGAGCATGGTTGTGCCTTCCATGCCGGGGCTTTTTTCAAGCTCGGCGATGTCTTGCAAATTGTCCCAAATTTTATCGAGCATGTCGCGTGCAATATCGGGGTATTGAATTTCGCGCCCCTTAAAACGCACCCGCACTTTTACCTTCATGCCATCTTCTAGCCAGCGTCGAGCATCTCGGATTTTAAACCCAAGATGATGGTCATCGGTTTTAGGGCGAAGACGAACCTCTTTGATCTCGACTTGTTTTTGTTGGCTACGGGCGACACGTTCGCGCTTTTGCTTTTGATACATGAACTTGCCATAGTCCATGATACGCACCACGGGCGGGTCGGCACCGGGCGCAACTTCTACCAAGTCAAGGTTCCGCTCCGCGGCTAATTCTAGGGCATAAGCCAATGATACCACGCCACGATTATCGTTGTCGTCAGTGATCAGGCGGACTTTCTTGGCCCTAATTTGTTCGTTGACCTTATATTCCTCAGCTATGGCTGAATTCCTTTCACCTTTGTCAGGCAGTTCTACGCAATTTCGTGCGCCTGAGTATAACATCCCCCGTATCTCAAGTCAACGCAGAATCGTTTGTTCATGCCTTTCTATGCTAGAAGTTGTTGCACAGTAGTAGCCAGGTCGGCGCGAGATACTTTTATCTCGTGGCCATCGCTAAGGCGCTTAATTTGCACCGCGCCCTGCGCCACTTCGTCGGGCCCAGCTATCACCACTATCTGCACACCCTTGCTATCGGCATAGCCAATTTGCTTGCCAATATTTTTACGCGCATCCATATAAGTCTCGGTGCGAATGTTATTTTCGCGCAGTTCCATCGCCATCTGCAGTGCTTCCGTTTGTAAGCTCTCGTCAAACACGGTTACTAAGACCTGTACAACCGTTGCATTGACCGATTCTGGATAGAGATCGAGCATGTCCATCAGTTCTACGAGGCGTTCAATGCCCAAGCTAATGCCAGTGGTAGGCAGGCTTTGCCCACGGAAGCGCCCAATCAACTCATCATAGCGCCCGCCACCTTGCACACTGCCCAAGTTATCGGGTTTAGTGATGATGGTCTCAAAGATTGGGCCCGTATAATATCCTAAGCCGCGTACCATAGTTAAATCTAGCTCTGTATTTTCTGATCGAATTCCGAGAGCATCAGCCATTTGGAGCAGCGTTTCTAGCTCATCTATGCCTTCTTGGGCCATTTGGTTGTCGCCTAGCATCTCACGGATATGCCCTAAGGCCGCTAACCGTTTGCTCAGATCGCCTTTGCCATCAATACTTAACAAATCAGACAAGCGACTGATCGTGTCGGCACTAAATTGCTCTTCGTGCATGGCTTCTAGTACACCCGTTAAGCCAATTTTGTCGGCTTTATCAATGAGGCGATAGAGATCGGGTAATTTTTCGCGGGGTACACCAGCATAAGCACCTATTCCGGTGATGAGCTTGCGGTTGTTGACCTTTATGGAAAAGTCATTGAAGCCCAAGCGCCGCAATGCAGTATAGACGACGCTCATCACCTCAGCATCGGCGGCCATGCCCTTTATCCCCACAATATCCGCATCACATTGATAAAACTCTCGATAGCGGCCTTTTTGCGGGCGTTCGCCGCGCCACACGGGTGCAATATGATAGCGCCGAAAAGGGAGCTTCAGATTGTTTTCGTGTTCGGCGAAAAAGCGACTAAGTGGCACTGTGAGATCGTAGCGCAGCGCCAATTCTTCTTTGCCGCCGGGGTGTTGGGCATAATAAATCAATTTTTCGGCCTCTGTCCCAAGCTCACTTCCTAAAAGGGTTTGCTTTAGCTCTAAGACAGGGGTATCAATCGGCTCGAAGCCGAAGCTCTCAAAGACGTTTTTTACAGTATCGAAGACATAACGGCGCTTGATCATGTCGGCGGGCAACTGATCGCGCATTCCTTTAGGGGTACGGGCTTCTAGTCTGGCCATTAGGGCGGCTCCTCATGTTAAAAATCTTGTCGAGAATCGCAAATTGCATACAATCAATACCATATATGGGCACAGGTCTTGCACCCACTTATTGGATTTTTTGCAGGAAAGGCGCTGGTTTTTGATGAAACCAACACAGATCATTCATTTTAACAGTGGGTCGCAGGCGGCGGTATTGAAAGTTTCGCCAAGCACAGCGCCAATCACTGTTTTACAAAAATTGAATCTATTGAGCTATCGGGCTGCCATTTTTTTGCATAGCGGTGCAGCCGATATGATCGAGGTAGATTTAGATCGCTTGCAATTGGCTTTTACTGAAGGTCTTGCCCGCTTTGCTCAAGACCACAATGTGTTGATTGCTGATGGTGGTACCGATGTAGGCGGAATGCGCCTTATTGGCCAATCGCGCCGTGCCATTGGGGGTACATTCCCATTATTAGGGGTGGCCGTAACCGAAAGAGTGTCGTATCCCGGTGGCCCCGCCCTAATAGCCACCCGCTATGCACTAAACGACGGGCACTCGCACTTTGCCTTAGTAGAAGCAAGTAAATTCGGCGAAGAATCTGAGTTGTTGGTGGGGTTGGCTTTAGCGAGGCCAGTACCACGTTTGGCGCTGGTGGTTAATGGTGGCAAAATTGTAGAAGAAGAATCGAAGCGCCATGCTCATCAAGGCACACCCATTGTCACCATCAAGGGCAGCCAACGCTTTGCCGACGAACTGGCCGACAAGCTGACAACGGGCCGCATTCAGATGATTTATCCGATGGGTACAAAAGTTAGGACGTTTGATGTCTTAAAACAAACGCCCACAGACCTTTATGTATTGCTAAAAAAGGTGCTCTTTGGCAACTAATCCTCGTTTGGGAAGGCGGCGGCCAGTGCTTTTACCATAATGACGATGTTGTTAGAAGCCCGCCGCACTTGGTTTTGCAGATTGTCTATTTCGGTAGGTAAGTTGTCGGGTTTGCGTTCAATGGTGCGCTTAATGATCTCAACCTGAGTGAAAATCCCCGTAACAGGGTTGCCAATATAGGTATGCAGCAACCGCTCCATTTTGTAGGCAATTTCGGGAGTTAAAAACTCTTGAAATTCGGCAATTAAGTCTTCGGTATTTAAGTCTAATGGATGGCTCATCATTTCACCTCATGGGGTATGACAATAGAACTCCCGCGTATTTTGTTAGAGTATAGGTGTATTAAAGAACATAAGCAAACCCTCACGTTCAATGTTTTTAGTTGCTACAATAGCGATTAAAGTTTTAAACTAGCAGAGAAGGATGCACTATGCTTCGGAAGTTTGTATTAGTAGCGATTTTGGTGGTTGGGGTAGTTGTGGCCGTGCCCTCTCAATCTGTGATAGCCCAAGGACCCGGCGATTACACACTAGAACCTGTGGTAACAGGTTTTGTGCGCCCGATTGAGTTTATTGAAGCGCCAGACGACAGTGGTCGCTTCTTTGTTGTCGAGCAGCGCGGTATCATCCATATCTTCCAAAATGAGGAAGTGTTGCCTACACCATTCTTAGACATCACCAATCGCGTAACTACCTTAAGCGATTATGATGAGCGCGGCTTGTTGGGGATGGCCCTACATCCCGATTTCAATGACAACGGCTATTTTTATCTCAACTATACCCGTCAAAGCGATGGAACCACCATTATCGCACGCTATCAAGTCTCTGAAGATGATCTAAATGTAGCCGATCCAAGCAGCGAGTCCATTTTACTAACGGTCTCTCAGCCCTATTCAAATCATAATGGTGGACAGTTGGCGTTTGGGCCCGATGGCTATTTGTATATTGGTTTGGGTGATGGTGGATCGGCGGGCGATCCGCTCAATCACGGCCAAAATCCGCGCACATTGTTGGGCACAATTTTACGGATTGATCCGATTTCTCTTGAACCGTATACCATTCCTGCCGACAATCCTTTTGTGGATGGACGCGACGGTGCGCCCGAAGTATGGGCCTATGGCCTACGGAATCCGTGGCGCTTCAGCTTCGACATCAAAACAGGCGATCTTTACATTGCAGATGTGGGGCAAAACCAATATGAAGAAATTAACTTCTTAGCCGCTGAAACGCCCGGTGGCCAAAACTATGGCTGGAATATCTATGAGGCTACCCACCCTTTCCGTGGTGAATTGATTACAGGCGCTACTATGCCTGTAGCCGAGTATGATCGTAGTAAGGGATGTTCGGTGACTGGGGGCTATGTTTATCGTGGTGAAGACGCACCAGCCCTAGATGGCTACTATCTCTATGGTGACTATTGCCAAGGCACAGTATGGTGGCTTACGCGCAACGAAGAAGGGCGCTGGGACACAGCGCTGTTGTTTGATACGGATATGCAGATTAGCGCCTTTGCCCAAGATCGCAGTGGCGAAGTCTATGTTATCGACTATCGTGGTGGCATCTACCAAATCGTTGCCGAATAACAATTTCTGAGTGTGCCTTGACACCAAAAGCAGATGCTATATCGTTATGGCATCTGTTTTTTTGTTGAATTGTTGTTATAGGTGAATATGACAGAAAACGCCCCCCATACCCCAATTATGGTCTCAGAAATTCTTGACGCATTGCGGCCGACCAACGGTGGGGTTTATGTGGATGGGACACTGGGCGCAGGTGGCCATACGATGGCAATTTTAGAAATAGCCCCACAAGCACATGTCATTGCCTTTGATCGTGATCCAGATGCAATTAATATTGCCCAGGCGCGGCTGGCAGGCCAAAACGCTATACTGATCCATGCCAGCTATTTAAACATACGTGATGCTTTGTTGCAACACACCCTCGACGGCTTGGCAGATGGCATGTTGCTAGATTTGGGTGTGTCATCTATGCAATTTGATCAGGCCGAGCGTGGGTTTGCTTTTCGGCTGGATGGCCCACTAGACATGCGCTTTGATCCGACCAGCGATGCGCCAACGGCAGCGGAGTTATTGAACGAGTTGCCCGCCGATGCCATCGCCAATATTTTGTTTCATTTTGGCGAAGAGAAAAATAGTCGCCAAATTGCCAAAGCCATCATCAATGCGCGGCCAATTACA
>CAZLPC010000008.1:4202-14635 GCA_964561305.1 uncultured Anaerolineae bacterium | reverse complement strand
GCCAACTGGCAACACTTATTGAACGCCTGCCCCATAGCCGCGAGAAAATTCATCCGGCCACGCGCACTTTTCAAGCCCTGCGGATTGCCGTCAATGACGAGCTAAAGGCGGTGGAACAAGTATTGCCAATAGCCATTGAGTGCTTGCAGGTGGGCGGGCGTTTAGCTGTCCTAACATTTCATAGCCTAGAGGATCGTATTGTGAAACAGGCGTTTAGGCTGGCCGCTACCGACTGCATTTGCCCGCCCCAGCATCCAATTTGCACCTGTGGACATGTGGCCAGCGTGCGACTGATCAATCGTAAACCAATAGTGGCATCAGAGCGCGAAATCAAGGATAATCAACGTGCGCGAAGTGCAAAACTGCGCGTGATTGAGCGTTTGCCAAAATCATCCTAACATGGAGGGCTTGACCTATGGACGATAATAATCCACGCCCAGATTGGCTAGATGAATTTGAAGACCTTGCCAATCAAGAGTTGGACGAGGGGTCAGCGTGTGTGCAGGTACACCCCATTGTCGAGGCATGGTATACCGCACTAATGAATGATGAACCCCCCGCCTCGCGTGATTCGGTTTTGCAAGCCATCGCCTGCCTAAGTACAGAAGTTATCACCGATATTCCTGATGGGCTTTTGGCTGCCATAGAGTTGACCGACGACAGCCAAGAAGAATTGATTTTGTGGGTGCAAGAGATTTTGATGGTGGGGCGGGCCTTCCAAATTGCCCTAGACAAAGGCCAGCTAGACGACCTGTAGGCCCGCAAAATGATTGACGGGCGAGCGGCCTTGGCCTACACGCCATGCTATCGCACCTGCTAGGGCTTTGTGCACATATTGAAGAGCAATTTGTACGGCATCACTAACGGCGTTGCCTTTTGCTATCTCGGCGGCAATGGCCGAGGCGAAAGTGCAACCGATGCCGTGCGGATTTTCGATGGGGAGCTTGGGTTGTTGCCACGTCTTCATCTCGTGTCCATCATAAAACATATCAAACACCCTGTTACTTGCAGGCAACTGCCCACCTTTAATAAGCACATATTGTGGCCCCAAGCTGTGCAAATGGCGGGCGGCAATTTCAAAATCGGCGGGCGTGGCCAATTGGCCTATTCCACTAAGTAATTGTGCCTCAACAAGATTAGGGGTGATAATTGTTGCGTGGGGAAATAGGTGGTTTTTATAGGTGCTTAACGTATCATCGCTTACAATTTGCTGCCCTTTTCCATTTACCAACACCGGATCAACAACCAACGGCACATTTGGCAACAATTCTACGACTAATTCAACAACCTCGGCTCGCCCCAATAATCCAGTTTTGATCACATCGGCCCCAATATCGGATAAAACGGTTAAAATTTGAGAGCGGATAAAATCAAGCGGCAGCAATTGAACAGCTTGGATGCCGATTGTGTTTTGGGCAGTGGCTACGGTTAAGGCACTGCTGCCGAACACACCCAGCGCTGTAAATGTCTTTAGATCGGCTTGGATACCAGCACTTCCACCCGAATCTGAACCTGCAATGGTTAACACTTTGGGAGGATGGGGCAGATTTAGCATTATGAACTGACAATCTAGCTTTCGCTTGTACGGAAATGTCGCATCGTAGTATACTCGCTTTGCATTATACTTTTGAAGCATTGATAAGCAGGTTTTTTTTGGCCACCTGATGCTTGTGCTCGATTTCTAAGGAGACGGCGTGAATGATGAATTATGGCGGTGGGTTTCGCTTAGTAGTCCGACGTGGCCCCCAACCGAACCAAGTATATGAACTGAATCGGGATATGATGACCCTAGGGCGTGATGTGAACAATGAGATCACGGTTAATGACCCTGAAGTAAGTCGTCATCATTGCCGCCTGACCCGCGGCCCAAATGGTTATACCCTAGAAGACCTTGGCTCGACCAATGGCACATTTGTTAATGGTCGGCGTTTAACGGGTGCACAGCCCCTTAATCCCGGCGATTTGGTTGGGCTTGGTGAAACCGTTACACTGGCCTATGAAGCAGGTGTCGGTGGTGGTGCAGCGCCTGCGCCTGTTCAGCAACAACAATATGCGGCCCCTGCGCCCGCACAGGGGGGATATGCAGCACCCCCACCCCAAGACCCCTACTATAACCCACCCCAGCCGGGGTTTGGGCAACAGCCTGCCCATGCACCACAAGCTCCTTATTATGATTATGGGGATCAGGCGCGGGGTAACCGGGGCTGTGGGGTTTTGATTGGGTGTAGCATTTTTGTTGTATTGGCGTTGGTGGGCTGGATTGTGGCGATTGTCGTTATTGATAGCCCCTTAGATGATGTGCGAGGTGTCTCTGACATTGCCAATGCCATCCCGCTACCCGGCAGTAGCGTAGACAATGTGAACAGCTATTTCGATGCACTGCAAGAATGCGACATCGAAGCGGCTAAAAACTATGTATGTAGCGACGAAGCAGGCTTTTTGGATGATGCAGCCGTCGCCGCTAGCACTTGTGCGGCTTTTACTGATATTGAGGTAGACTGTCGGCAGAACGCAAATGATGTGACTTGCGACATTACATTTCCAGAAGGCGATCCACAAGAAATCACCTTTAACATTACAAACGGCCAAATTTGTGGCTTGGTGATTAGTTTTGAATCGCCGGCAACTGGTGCAAACTAAGGGATAGGAGTAGTGTCATAATGCATGGTGGTACAGGTTATCGGTTGGTAGTAAAACGTGGCCCCCAACCCAATGTTGTTTTTGATTTAAACCGCGATGTGGTCACGATTGGCCGCGAGTCGGGCACTGATATTGTGATCCCTGATGTTGAAGCTAGTCGTAATCATTGTCGGCTGCGGCGGGCGGGCGGTGGCTATGTCATTGAAGATTTAGGCTCGACCAATGGCACATTTGTCAATCGTCAACGAGTAACTGGCAGCCGCCCCTTAAACCCCGGCGATATTGTTGGGCTAGGCGAAACGGTTGAATTGGTTTACGAATCGTTAAATATGGCTCCGCCCCCACCACAAGGCGGCCAATATGGTAGCCCACAACAGGCTTATCGTACCCAGCTATCGGGGCTGCCCCAAGGCGCACCTGTAGACTACTATGGCCAACAAGGCGGTGGCCCACCCCCTCAACAAGGGCAAGTACCCCCCGGCGGCAACTATGGCCCCGCACCCGTGGCTGGCCAAGATTACTATGAAGATGATGAGTATTATGTTGAAGGTGGCGGTGCAGCCCGGTGGCTCTTTTTGGGCTGTGGGGTTTTTATTGTGCTGTGCATCGTTTCTAGCGTTATTGGCATCATTATCATTGATCAATCGTGTGCATGGGATGATATTCCTATATTGGCGAGTATCGTAGATGCACTCGGCTATTCGGTTGATCCGACGGCTTGTACCTAGGCCGTCTTTAATCATCATTTCGCGCTGTTTAACAAGCACAATCTTAACTGGGATGGTGCTGTTTAACCCATATAGCGCACGATCACAAATGTTAAGTCATCAAAAACAGGCGTATGGTCCCGAAACCGGTGTACATCTTCTAAAATATGTTGTTTTAAGACTTCGGCGGGTTGCTCATGATATTTTTGGGCGACAGCTGCTAGGCGGTCTTTATCATATTGTTCTTGTTTGGCGTTTTCGGCTTCGGTCAGGCCGTCGGTATAAATCACCACCACATCACCAACCGCCAAATTAATGTCGTATACATGTAAGGGGATATTCTCGAACCACCCTAAGGGATGACCACCCCGCGGCAACCACTCAAAGGTATCGGTGTTAACATGATAAAGCAGTGGTTGATTGTGACCCGCATTAATCCCTAATAAACGACCATGGGCATTAAAGGTGCAATAATAAAGCGTGACAAACATACCATTCGAGGCATCGTTGATGAGGGTAGCATTGGTATTTTGGATGGCTTCATCTGGAGTTTTAGAGGTATAGGCGTTGCCTCTAAATAAACTGCGGGCCACAGCCATAAAAATTGCTGCGGCTGCGCCTTTATCAGACACATCGGCCACTACAATTCCCATTTCTTCATCACTCAGATGCAAACAGTCATAAAAATCGCCAGCTACCTCATAGGCGGCTTCCCATGCGAAAGCGACATCATAGCCTGCAAGTGGTGTAAAGCGTTGGAGCAATAGGCCTTGCTGAATACTGCGGGCCATCTCTAGCTCGCGCTGCATCCGACCACGTTCTACCGCCAACTGATAGAGCCGCGCATTTTCAATAGCAAAGCCAGCTTCGCTGGCAAAAGCAGTTACCAGATACCGATGTGACTCAGTGAATAATCCCGATTTTAGCCGATTATCTAAATAGACCAAGCCAATCACTTCTTCGCGGCGGGTGATAGGCACACATAAAATGGAAACCAACCCCTTCGTGACAATGCTTTCTGCTCCTAAGCGTGCATCGCTTTGTGCATTGATAGTGAGCAGCGGTTCGCGGCTATCTATCACTTGGCGTAAGATGCTTTTGCTGACACCAAACTCTGGTGTCTCAAGATCGCGCTGATCCATACCGCGTGCTGCCTGAAAACACAACTCGCCTGCTTCATTAAACAACATTAAAAAGCCACGCTCAGCCCCTGTCACACTCACCACCTGATCCATCACATTATTCAATACTACATCTAGGTCTAGGCTGGTGTTGAGGGTTTTGGTGATGTTGTGAAGTGTTTCTAGCTGCTGTAAAGACGAGGGTTGTAGCTCGGTCATGGTGGTATCCTTTAAAGTCGGCATCGTTGGATAGTGTTATTATAATGGCGAATCTTCTTTAGTGTTTAATGATGAGTACAGACAATTATTGCAATGCAGGCAAGTTGGTCGCATAATAAAAAGCATGGACAACAGACCAATCCTAACACAACCATCACCACCACGTCGTATACCGGCCTACTATCCAACGGTAAAACCGTGGTTGACCTATCTGCTGTTGGCAATTGTGACGGCTATATTCTTTTATGGGCAGTCGCTGACATTGCTTGAGCTGCGCATTTTTCAATTGCGCTGGGCCAAGGTCAATGAGGCGATTTATGCTGGTGAATATTATCGCTTGGTTACAGCTATGTTTTTGCACGCCGATATAACACACTGGCTGTTTAACTCTTTAGCATTATATTTGTTTGGGCGCGAAGTCGAGAAGACGTTTGGGCATGTGCGTTTTGCCATCATTTACTTCTTAGGGGGTATCGCAGGCAGCATCGGCAGTTTGTTGTGGCTAGATAATGTATCGCTGGGGGCTTCGGGCGCGATATTTGCCATTTTCAGCGCGGTAGCAGTTTATTACTATCTGCACACTGATATTTTAGGGCCACTGGCACGGGTGCGGGTGCGTAATTTAGTGGTTTTGGGTGGGTTAAATATTGCGTATGGGTTTGCTCCCAATACCTATATTGACAATGCGGCGCATATTGGCGGACTGGCAATGGGCTTTTTATTGGCATGGCTTATCAGCCCCAAATTTGTGGTTGGTTCATTTGAGGCTGCCAAATCTTACGAAATATTGTCTTACTTCAGAGCGCCCAATGAATCTACTCCACTTGCTCGGATGATTCCAGATGCTGTGTACATGCGCGATACAAACCCTCGCAAAGAATGGGCTGTGTATCCGGTTGTATTTGTTGTGGCGATTCTTGTGGTGTTGATTGCAGCCAGTGGGGCCCAATAAACCGCCTAGACTTGCCGAATGACAGCTAACACCCGTCCTTGAATACGAACTTGCCGAGCGTCTACATAAATCGGTTGCATAGCAGCATTGGCGGGTTGCAAGCGCACTCGTTCGCCTTCGTTATAGAAATATTTAAGCGTGGTCTTATTTTCGCTCATAATCCACACCGCTACCATGTCCCCGTTTTTAGCAGTTTCTTGGCGCTCTAATACCACAATATCTTTATCACTCACTAAGGCATCAATCATCGAATCGCCATTGACGCGCAAGGCAAAAATGGGCTGGCGACCGGTATGCTTACCCAGCAAACTGGTCGGTAATTGCAGCAGGTCTTCATCGTCTTGATACTCAAGATCGTTGCCGGCGGGCAGTTCTAGCGGTTCGCTGGCAACAATATAGCCCACCAACGGAATCTTAACCATGTTGGTATCGTCTTCAATGAGTTGTACACCCATTGCTGCAAACGGCTCATCATTGCTGGTTCGGACTAGGCGCAAACCGCGTGATACATTGCGTTCGCGCTGAATGTAACCACTTTGTTCTAGCTTATTGAGGTTATAGTTAACCACCGAGGTTGACCCAATGCTTACGGCTTCACCAATCTCGCGGATAGTGGGGGGATAGCCGGTGTCTAAATAAGTGGCTTCTATAAACTGTAACATCTTTCGTTGGCGCTCAGAAAGCTGATAATTTGCGCGTTGTTTTCTTGACTTCATAGCCAAATTCCTTAATAAAATAGACATCGCACAGATGTTCGTTTGGTTGTCCAGATTATAGTGCGAACTTGTGTTCTGTGTCAAGAAATCGTTAGAGTGCTATTTGTTTTGCGTGTCGAATAAAGTCTTGCTGACGAATCGTTTCTAATAAATCCTCGGGCAAGGGCTGGTCTAGCGTTAAAACCGATAGCGTGTGGCCACCCGGCTCGGCACGTCCTGTACGCCAATCGGCAATGTTGATATTGTTTTCGGCCAGAATAGTGCCGATGCGCCCAATGACACCCGGAATGTCGAAGCTACCCATAATGAGCAACGTGCCACTAGGCACAATGTCGGTGCGATAGTGGTCAATTTGAACGATGTGGGGATCGGTGTGGTTAAACAGCGCCCCCGATATCAAAATTTCACCCCCAGCCCATTGCACCTTACTGGTGAGTAGGTTGGTATAGTGCGCGCTGCCGATACCCTTGGCTTGGGTGACATAAATACCGCGTTCGTTGGCTAGAATGGGTGCGTTAATATAGTTTACACTTTCTGCGCCCAAAATGGGGACAAGCATCCCCCGCAGCAATGCCACTGTCATTGGCTTTAAGAGACGTTGAAACTCTTCGCCTTTAAATTCGACAATCACGCGCTGAATGGGCCCGCCAGACAAGTGATGTTGCAATTTGCCAATGCTTTCGGCCAGCTTCATATATGGCAAAATCACTGAAAATGGGTCGCCTTCGACAATGGGCATATTCACAACATTGCGATAATCTTGCCCTGAAAGCGCGTCTAAAACTTGTTGTACAATCATCAGCCCAAGGTCATGTTGGGCCTCGCGGGTGCTGTCGCCGATGTGGGGCGTATGGACGATGCGTGGATGCTTGAGCAGAGGACTGTTTTCAGAAAGTGGCTCATGATCAAAGACATCCAGTGCAGCCCCTTGCAGGCGCTTGTTATCTATATGTGTCAATAGCGCCTGTTCATCAATAATGCGACCGTGCGCGGTATTGATAATGACTGCGCCGGGCTTACACATCGAGAGCATTTCGGCGTTTAATAGGTGTTCGGTTTCGGGTGTATAGGCACAGTGTACGCTAACCACATCGCAACTGGTGATTAGTTCGGGCATTCCCACCAGTTTTACATTCATCCCGCGCAGTTGGGCTTCATTGACATACGGATCATAAGCCAAAACACGCATCCCAAAACCAAAGGCCCGCCGCGCTACTTCGCGCCCCACACGCCCCAACCCAATGATGCCAAGTGTTTTGCCGTTTAGCTCTGTGCCCACAAATTTGTCGCGTTGCCATTTCTGATCGGTTAGCTGGTTGTGGGCAGGGATAACATGGCGTGTGAGGGCCAACAGCAACGCAAATGTATATTCAGCAACGCTAATGGCATTGATACCGGGCGTGTTCATAACAATAATGCCGCGTCGGGTGGCTTCGTTAATGTCAATGCCTGCGATACCTGCCCCTGCGCGTCCAATAATTTGTAGCTTGGGCATCTTACCAAGCAATGCCATATCAATCTCGGTTTCATCCCGAATAATAAGCGCCTCTATGGTGGCTAAATCGGAGTAGGTGTGCAGTTGATTGGGCGCAATCACTTGAGCCAAGCCGCCAATTTCTCCCCGCAACAGCGTTAAGCCCGAATCTGAAAGCGCAGTTGCCACAACAACCCGATAACTCATCATCTTGTCCTTAAATTATGGAAATAGAGATATTTGTACAGCCATAATACCCATTTTTTGGGGCTTTGCTGCAACTGTGGGTTGTGATCTTCGTATAATATTACAACAAGATAGAAATAGGTTTTGATGATGACCGAGCAATTAGATGCAAACAATGAGCAATCGTAGTAAGCAAATTTGGTTGGTGCTAATGGCTGTAGCCGTGGCCTTGTTTGTGATGGCCGATGTACAGTTGTTGGCGGGGTTAGTGGTATTGGTGGTTTTGGGTATTGCGATGCTAGAGATGGCACAGTCGGCCTTACAACAGCGCCACCGTCGCCAACGGTTAGCTGTACCCACCAATATGAGCCAAGCCGCCCAACATGCTCAAGGCCAAGCCATGCACCATCCCAACTATAGCGGAGCCTATGGATTGGTGGATATTGGCTTGCTATTAGATGAATATCGGCGCGATGGCCTGTATATTCGGCGCGTCCGTAGTATTTCAAAAGCGGATCGGGCACTGCGCCCGTATGTTGTAGTGCGTTCGCCTTTAAAGGGCTATGCAGTCCCCACTTTGCTGCGTTTTGAAATTATGGATGCTCAAGATCATCCCCAATATATCTATGAAACCGAACATCCGCTAAAAACGGGCGAAAACGCGATAGTCCCTAATTATCGTTTGCCGCTAAAAAATAATAATAAGTTAGGGGCGGCAGGCCAATGGATGCTAAATGTATGGATAGACGGGGGTTTAGTGGGATCGCACACATTTATGATGTATGGCGCTGCACACGCGGCCGGTGCTGCTGATGGCGAAGTGAAAGCCACCCAAACTGCCGAAGACCCTTTGCCAGTGTCATTAGAAGAAGTGTTGGCCCAGCAAAATAGCGCCACAAAACTATAGCAGGAGGTGTGAAAATGACAGATAAACAATGGTGGGGCACGCGCAACAATGTTTCGGCACGCCTGCGCCTAGAAGTCGAGCAGATGCAAATCACCTTCAGCGATACCTTTCGCCTAGAGTGGGAGCCACCCGAACGCCTCTATTGGATTGGGACGGTTGAGATCAACCTGCGCGAGATGCGTTATCGGCAACACACGCTCAAAATCTTGTATCCAAAATATTATCCCAATCATCCACCCGAGGCCTATATTGTTGCCCCACAGGTATATAGTACTAAGCATCAATTTGAAGATGGCCAGTTATGCTTGTTTAATCCTAAAGATGGTAGCAATTATGGCTGGAACCCATCTCATTCAACGGCGGTTACAGTGGCGGGCTGGGCCATAGAGTGGATTTATGCGTATTATACGTGGCGGGCGACTGGGCTTTGGCCCGGCGTAGAAGGTAGCATTGCCAAAGACAAGCGCCTATGGTTTACGCGAAAGCGTTGATGGGAACTCATGAATTCATTGATTATTCATCAGACGACAACTCCACCTCCGCATAATTTGCCGCATGTAAAAGTGTCGCGACTGGTGATCCGAAAAATGGCGATGGGTGCTTTAAATTATCCAGATTTAGAAACGGGCGAGGCTCTGATTGGCGTGGCCTTAACGCGCTCTAACGTGCCCACCCAGTGGATAGTGTTAGAGACCATCGCCCCCAGTGATGCTACCCGCACTTGGGGGCGCGTTGAGTTAGGCGATGAATGGCAGCACGCTGTTTTTGAATGGTGGTATGCCAACTGGCAACGCTATCGCCTTATTCGTCGCGCTTCTTATGGCAATGCACTGGCCGCCAAGTGGGATATGCCCTTGGCCTACTTGGGTGATTGGCACAAGCAACCCGGTATGGTGCAGCCGTCTGGCGGTGATTTACGAACGGGCAAACGACTTTTACGAGAGAGCAAGCTCGACCATTTGTTGTTGCCAATTATCAACTTTACAAATCAAGCTGATTTTCCGCCTGCCACCAATACAATTTTGTTAGAATATGCTGAAAATGCCTTGCGTGTCGATTTTTGGGGGCTGCGCCAGCGCAGCAATCAGTTTGATGCATTAACAGTCGAAGTAGTAGATGATGCGAATGTACCGCGCCTGCCACCGATTGCATGGTACTTATCGGATGTGGATCGCTATGATAGTGAGGTATTGGCACTGGAAGCTGGTAAAGTGAAAGTAATGGACATTACGCCATGGAGTGCCCGCCCACATCCGCCGCTTGACATCGGTTGGCTCTTGCATCCAGACGGAGCGAATTATGCGATTATCGTCCTTACGCCGGCCCTCTACCCACACCGCGCCCCTATATGGCGTGTTGTGCCTTTGTTGCGCCCAACTAAAGGCCAAGATTTTTTTGCGGCATGTTTTGCAGCCTCAAAACCAGTAACAGATGTATTGCCCAATTGGACAAGCCAACAACGCCTCATTGATGGGGTGCGGGCCATTCAGGAGCGTTATCAATGAGTACAT
>CAZLPC010000008.1:0-4192 GCA_964561305.1 uncultured Anaerolineae bacterium | reverse complement strand
GGATCGCGTTGAACGATTAATTGGCGCGGATAATCTGGCCCTATTGCAGAACAAAACAGTTGGAGTGGTTGGTTTAGGATCAGGTGGAGGCTATGTAGCGGTGGCCTTGGCGATGTCGGGTGTGGGGCGGTTTGTACTGGTTGATCCAGATGTAATGACCGCGCAAAATATGGTGCGCCATGTTGCCGATTTGCGGGCATTGGGCCAGCCTAAAGTACGTGCGGTGGCCGACTTGATCCAACACCGCAACCCTGCTGCACAGGTACAAACCTATCAAAATCGCATTGAAGACCATCCCGAAGTCTTGTTGGGTCTTGATGTGTTGGTGGTTGGTCTGGATGGTGAGCAAACCAAATATCAGCTGAATGAATTTTGCTTAGGACAGAACCTAGTCGCCATTTATGCGGGGGTTTATGAGCGCGGCGAAGGTGGCGATGTGGCTATCATTCGGCCTCACGATGGGCCGTGTTATGCCTGTTGGGCCGAAAACCTGCGTGAAGGCTTTGTGTCTCCCGATCCCAACACACCTATTAAAGATTTAGACTATGGACAAATTGGGCCCGATGGTACGCTGAAGGCCGAGCCGGCCTTATGGCTGGATGTAGTGCGTGTGGCCAATACCCAAGCCAGCATAACGCTAAACATACTGTTGGCAGATACATCTGCCGAGCGCCATCTGCCAGCTAATACGGTGATTATCGCCAATCAGTGGTTAGAAATTATCGGTGGGCAAACCACACCACCCTATGGTGCAGAGTGGGTGAATATTCTGCGTAATCCACATTGTTTGGTGTGCGGAATAACCGATAAGACCACTGTGCTCGAAAATAATCTATCATTAGATGATATATTAGGGACAATGAACACGCCCTTAATTCAAGGCGAGGAGCAAGATGATGACTAATGGTTCTCCTTATGATCCCAATGATGTGGAGCAAAGCGAACGCCTAGAACGATTGGGCGGCGAACCGGCCCCCGATATTTCGCCCGAAGAATTTGCCCGTTTGCGTCAAAGTGGCCAAATTCATATTGACCCCCGAGGGCGCGTGCGCCCCAACCGTCATTATGCCGAGCCATCGCAGGCGGGCGTAGTGTTAAAGAAGCGACGGGCATGGTACAAGGCTTAGTAGATGCGCTTGTTGACAATGGCGCTGCTATCGTTTTCGAGGACAGGCAGCCATACCCAGAAGTGTGTGCTATGTTGATAAGTGCTTTCTACCCACATCCGCCCTTGGTGTGCAGTAATAATTTCTTTAGCAATGGCAAGCCCTAAACCACTGCCCTGTAACTTGGCGCGGCTTTTGTCTACTTGATAGAAGCGTTCAAAAATGCGCGGCAAATCTGCGGGCGGAATGCCCTCGCCCGTGTCTTCAACTTCAATAAGAACGCCGCCTTGATCACGTTTTGCCCGCAACCATATTTGCCCCCCTGCATCGGTGTGCTTAATGGCATTGTCGAGCAAATTGGTGAATACCTGCGCCAAGCGATCCCCATCGCCGCTAAGGGTTGGCAATGCTTGAAGCTGAGTTTGAAGTTGAATGCCCTTTTGGTACGCTTTCATGCTTAAACTTTGGCCCACTTGTGTCAAAATGGCCTCTATATCAATGGTGTGCTTCGACATTTCGATGCGTCCGGCCTGAATTTTCGCTAGCACAAGTAGATCATTGACCATCCGTACCATGCGATCAGCTTCAGATTGGATCACGCTCGCCGAGTGTTTGGCCGCCTCTCCTTCTGTTACGCCTTCGACAATGGCTTGGGCAAAGCCTTGAATACTAGTGAGGGGTGTCCGCAGATCATGGGAGACATTGGCGAAAAAATCTTGTTGGGCTTGGCGCGAGGTCGCCACTTGATTTGCCATTTGATTAAAGGTATTGGCCACCATCTGCACTTCGTTGGGGCCGCGTAAAGGGACCCGGCGGCTAAAATCACCATTTGCAATGGCACGGGTGGTGTCGGCCAAGTCATTTAGGGGGCGGGCCACCCAGCGCACAATTGTATATGACGCAACCAGCGCAAAAAAGATACCGATAATGACCGCTTGTATCAATGCCAAAAACAACCCGTCATCGCGGTAGGTTGCAAGTACGCTGCGGATAGAGGGTTGGGGGTAGGGTTCGGCGGCCACAATATAAAAAGGAGCTTGGCGGCCAGTTATGGCCCCACAAATGGTTATGGCCCCGCGCAATAGGCGTTGTCTATTTGGTAATAAACTATTGAGGTTAGCAATAGGCAATGCAGAATACAGCCATAGGCTATCGTCATTATCTATAAATTGTCCACTAACAATGTTTGAGGAACGACGCTGCTGTGTTCCCAATAGCAATTCGCCACTGAGCGGCTTTTCTAGCAGACGCAGGCCGTTTTCATTGGTACTTGCGCTGTCCCACAAAATACAACTGGTGCCGCGCATAATCATCAGGCGCGAGTTGGTGGCGGTGGCTTGCTCTTGCAAGGTCTCGCGCAAAATGTTACCCGATAGACTGCTGAGGCCCTCGTCAATATCGCGGTTGGGGTCTTGTTGGCGTATCGCGTCGCGCTCGGCAAGTGTACGTTCGGTAGCCAGTTGCGACGCATCAATAACCACCGCAGCAAGCGAGAGTGCCTGTGTATCAGTGTTAGGCGGCTGAGAGCGCAAAACAACCAACAGCGCCAACCACATAATTGCTAGGGTCAGCACCAAGACGATACTAAACGCGCCCAACAGCCTTACACTTAGCCGATTCATGCCTTGTTATCTTCATCATTCAATATGGTGACGGATTGAAAGACTAAGGCCAACTTGCGGGCTGCACCGCTAGTCGTTGTACCATCAATATAAATGCGATCCACCAATAAATGATCATCGGCAGCAATGCAAAGTTGAAACAATTCCTCTAAAGTATCGAAGGTTTTGCTGACTTCGCTAAGTCCTTTACCATCTGTCCATTGACGAAATACAATCTGCCCATTGGTTACAGCCATCTTGCTCAATCCTCAAGCATTGTAGCGATTTTGGGTTCAGTGTACCTAGAGTTGAACGGTCTCTACAAGGTGTTGGTTTAGCAGATTTGTGGTTTTAGGGGTATTGTGAGGGCATCAATAAAAAATAATAATGGAGCTGTTGTAATGTTTAGGCGATGGTTGCTTATTTTTTTTAGTATTTTGTGGTTTGTTTTTGGTGCTGCAAAAGGCTTGGCCCAAGACGACGGTCGTCGCTTGCAACTAGCAGATGCGCCCAACGGCCCTTTGGGGCCAGTGGTGGTGCAAGATGGTGTGGCTTATGGCATGTTGGGGCAATCGCTTTTTAAGCTGCCACTTTATGGCCCACAGGCCTATACTATCACAGCGCAAAGCCCCATCGCCGAAGTTGTGCTAGATGTGTTGTATGATGATCAGCAGGTGGTGGTGCTAACAACTGTCGGCGTACATTTATTTAACCCCACCACGCTTCAGCCAACCGATTTTATCCCATTGGGAGGCACGACATTAGATATACGCGGCGAGACGTGGGTGCTGGCTGGCCGAGAACAAGGCCTGCGCTTGCAAGGCGGTGATGTTGGTCAAGTGTTTTTGGCGGGCGAGGCGTTGGATGCTCGTTGGCTGGCAGATGGCTCGATTGCAGTGGCCGATCAGTTGTATGGCTTGCAAATTATAGATATGCAAGCAGCACAACAAGCTACATCCGCCACGCCAACACGCATTGCTGCTGCTGAACAACTGGTGATAGATGGCTCGCGCTTATATGCCCTTCAAGGGCATCGGGTGATTATTTTAGACACGTCTACACCCACTGCACCGCAAATTTTGGGAACGTATGCGCCTTTGCATCAACCGCATCGGGCGGCTATTGCCAACGAATGGTTAATCATTGCCGACTTATCAGATGGCCTTAAAATGTATGATCATAGCCTGCGCTTTCATAATGGACAAACTGATAACCCGGCCCTTAGTGTGGGGGTTGATCCGACCGCGCGGTGGCTGATTAGCGGCCATACCCGCCAAATTAACATTTATGATGCTCGCCGCTTGCCCAATTTGATACACCAAACTACTATTCCATTGTGGGCCGATCCCGATATGATCCGTTTTACCCCCGATAATCTGGCCTTAATTACGCTGCAAACTGGCGGCATTGCAATTATTGATTTAGTAGCGGGTGAAGTATTGGGGGCGCTGCCTTTTTCGGGGCCGGTTGCTGATGTGTTTTTGT
>CAZLPC010000007.1:14647-20685 GCA_964561305.1 uncultured Anaerolineae bacterium | reverse complement strand
GCTTAAGCTGCGCTCGACACCATTCAATCCGCTGGCGCAAAAAACACACCCCATAGCACACCCTGCCTGCGAACTAATGCACGCAGTCCGTCGCCCGTCTTCATAGACCATCAGCACGCTTTCAATATATTGACTATCGGGCAAGCGATAAAGGCGTTTAATCGTGCCATCTACCGAGCGACGCTCGGTCATAACATACATATTACCCAGCGCCATCTCGGCTGCCAGTTGGTCGCGCAGGGCTTGGGGCAGGTTGGTCATGGCATAAAAGTCGGTCACTTTTTGGATATAGGCCCATGTCCAAATTTGCTGGGCTCTAAAACGTGGAAATCCCCATGTTTTAAGCAAGGCTTCTAGTTCTTTAAACCGAAGATCATAGAGATTAATGGTGGTTTTAGTGTCGGACACGGCGTTTTCTTCCTACGATAAAGGCCAGCAACGGAATCATCAATGTGCCTAGCCCAGTATTACATAATTGGCTGTTGCCTTCGCTGCTGGTTTGTGCGGGCGGTGGTGTTGGTGTGATCCGGTCAAAGAAACCCGGCGGCAAAGGCGTAATGGTGGCAGTGGGTGTGAAGGTGGGTAGCCCGCGCCCGATAATAGGCGGATTGGTCGGCAGCGAAAATGGCCGTTGTGTGGGTGTTGCTGTGGGCAATGGCGTAAGGGTTGGGGTGCGTGTTGGCGTGACACTAGGGATCGGGGTGGGGGTAGGCGTATTTTCAAGATATGGATGAAATGCTGCCACCTCGATGGCTCTTGATGAATCCAGCCAGATTACCCATGCCCCATATAAGCGGTCGCTGGTGGTATTATATTGCTCGCGCAGAATGCTCTCAAATGAATTTGAAGGCGATAATTGAGCAGCAATTTGTTGAGGTGCATCGGCTCCATATAAATCGGCCAAATAGATCGTCAGCAAAAAGGCTTGGGCCTCCCACAAATCCTGCTGTTCGGGCGCGGGTGCTTCATTAAGGGCCGGCAAGCGCAACAAGTCGTCACGTTGGGCAGCCCGTTGCAGACGCGATAGCGCTTCTGGGCGGCCATTGGGCGCAAAATACATGGCAAAGCCAGCCCGAAACCATGCGGGTATGTCGGCGGTGTCCCATTGCTCGGCATATTGCAAAGTGGCAATTGTACCCGCCAACTCGGCCCGCACATCGCTGTAACCTGTACTAGTGACTTTAACGATAGTTAGGCCCGACCGCGCATATAACTCGGCCATTGCGTCTTCGCTGCACGGAAAGTTGCGACGCTCTGAAAGCACAACACTTTCAACAGTGCCCGCTTCCTCGTCTTCTAACAGGTCACAAAATGGATTGATGGGTGGCATATAAACTGCCAATTTTAAGGGCTGCACCTCTGGCAAAGACTCGGCAAGTAGATCAAAAGTTGGCAACAGTTCATTTGCCACCCGCTCCAAGCCAAAAGTGGGATTTGACATATAGATTTCTAAACGGGTATCGGCGATTGTATTTTGCCATGGCCCATAGCCTTGATGCTGAGGAACGACTGTGCTGATGTGGGTATTGGTTGTGCCATCCACGAGTGTTACCGACAAAGTGAGCTTAATGGGGTCGAACATGCGGAAGGCGGTTTGTGCCTGCACGTCCAAAAAGTATTCGTATTCGACGGCATCTTCATAGCCGAACATGATGTCATTTAGGGGATCAAGCTGTTGGCTACCCAGCAACTTGTCGTTTTGCCATACGTTCACAGCTAGGGACTGCACTTGCTCGGCAGGGGCTTCTACCCGTACCCAAAACCGAATGCCAGCGGGCAAAACCGGCAAAACAACAAATGGCCACACCTCGCCATAGGCGCGTTGGTCGTCTTGCGCCGACAGGGGCGGCGTGGATTTATTGGTAGTGGGTAGCACCACCACCATCACTGCCAATAGGATGATGAATCGTTGAGTGATTGTATATCGTTTCATGACTTTAACTGTACCATAAAAAGGGCTGCCCGCAGATGGCAGGCAGCCGAATTTTGTCTGAAATTTTGTCGCTAGACTTTATTGCCCAAACGGGGTTACGGTCGGTGGGAAGCGAATAGTCGGAATGGCAATTAAGGTGGGGGCTTGGGCCGACGCACCCAACCATACGCGCCATGCGCTTTCAATTTCTTGAATTGGCATCCCCAACACTTCTTCCAGTACCTCATTGCGTGGACGATTGCGTCCAACTTCTTCAATAATTTGACGATGGGTATCTAGCCCATAATTGGTGGCAATCCACTTCCAGAAGGTGTAGCCAACATCATAACCAAAGCGGCCGAGCCCATCTGGGCCACGTCCAGTTGCACCCGGACCGCTATCTTCTAGCAGATTGGGCAATTCGCCACGGGCAGCAACATTGCGTACCCGTTGTTCATAGTCATATTGCTGATACAGTTCAAAGAAGGTGGCGTTGCCTTCAATCCACCATGTGCCAGCCGGAAAACCCGAAGGCGCGAACTCGCTTTGGTATAAATGCCCAACCTCGTGTAGCACTGTGCCATAGGTCAGGTCATCAATTCCGCCCCGCGAAACCACCTGAACAATTCCGCCCCACTCAGAACTGGTTTGGCCGATCACATTGGGGTTTTCTGTACCACGCCGCCACCGATTCCACGACTCGCGGCTGCCGAACAAGATAGCCCGTGGCTTATTAGAGAGCAGTGCGCCCCATGCTTGACGATAGGTCTCACGTTGGGCAGTCATGGCATCTAGTGTCAATTGGCCAGTGTTATCTGGCAATGAACCTTCTACAAAAACGATAATATCATCCGACTCATAGCGTTCCCACTCTTCATCATTAATATAATATTCTTCCCCTGTAAACCAATCAGAAATATAGGTATTGCCGGCGGTGTCGGTTAAGCGCCATTGATAATTTACAGCAACCCATGGCGGAATAGAGGCTTCGTCAATGCCGGGCCACGTTGCAGTAAAGATACCGGTATCCTCGTCATATTCGGCAGCACGGCGATTGATGTTGCGTGGCGCGTGCGACCATACCACGGTTGCCGCTTCGATGTCGCCACCTGTGCTGCTCACCTCTACGGTAAAGGTGAACCCATTGGGATAGGCACTCTCGAAAGTGCGGTCGCCAATTGTCCACTCTGCATCGCCCGTGGCTACCGCAGGCTCCGCATAAAACACGGCCGGATCGTTGCGATTGAGGCGCGTATCTGAGTCAGTGGGTATTGGCGTGGGAGTGGCGCTCGATTGGGCAATGGCCTCAAACCCAACCGATACCAATAGGGTAAAAACCAATGTCATAGACAACATGGTTGGTAACAAAAATTTTTGCATTCTGCGTTGCATCTGTTGATACTCCTCTTTTTGACTATCTTTGGCTTATACAATCAACACCTAAGCCAAAGCAAACGTTCACAAGCCATTAAAGAGGTTTTGTGACCGTTTGACAAGTTATTTTAATTTTTCTAGGCAGATTCTGAGCTAAACAATCAACACAAGCAGTAGCGCTGTCACCGCAACATAGCCCACCAGACGATTGGCAATTGTGCCCAGTGAGTAGCGATCTGCAAGCCCCCACCAGTTCCAATACTGCACCTCACTGCTCAAGATACTGCTTAGTGCAGCAAGGCCGACCAACAACAAGCGACTACCATCTGACAGATCATCTGTTAGGGCCAAAATACCCATGATGACACCACCCACCGCCAATTGGGTGGCAAATTCAATCGCAAAATAGCGCGGCAGCGAGTAATAGTTACCGGCCCGCACAGCAATCAGCGCGGCCACATCTGGGCTCGTCACAATCGCCGTGCGGCCAATATCGGCTTTTAGGGCCTCTGGAAGATTCTCATTTTTGCTACCATTGCCCAATACACCCAATCCCCATGGCAAGCTGTTTTGGATGCCACTCCATAAAAACAGTACCACCCCCGCCATAATAGTCCCGACTAGAAAAGTTAAAAAGCTCATACACCACTCCATCTATCTTGTTCGTCAATATCCTCATTGTAGACAAGTTGGTGTACCTCATCTTGTAAAAATCGGACATCTTCGGCAATTGGCTGAGACGAGAGTGCTGACATAGTGTGTCGATAACGACTGGGAGTTGTCCCGACAAAACTTGCGAATTCTTTGGTGAAGTGGGATTGGTCGTAGTAGCCGACTGCCAGAGCGATTTCGGATAAATCCAGTGGCAGATCGTGCATTAGCAACTGTTCCGCGTGGCGCAAACGAGCCAACCGCGCATAAAACTTTGGCGAAAAGCCCATGTAACGCTGGAAAAGCCGATTGATCGTCCGTTCTGAGTAGCCAAATTCAGCCGCAAGCTGAATTATGGTCACCTTTCCCTGTGGCTGAAGGATATTTTCTATCAGCGCTTGCACGAGCGTCTGATGCTGGGTAGGGGCCAGCCGCTCTAAAAAATAAGCATCTAGCAGGGCAACTTGTTGTTGCGGGTGCACACAATTATATAGTTGCTCCTCCAGTCGGGTAATGCTGGGGCCAAAGATATCGGCGACATCAACCACCAGATTCGAGAGGTGATGCATGGGTACACGGACAAAGGGGGCAATTCCCGCCAGTCGAAAACGCACACCCGAAATTGACGTTTGGCTTTGCCACGCAAACTGCATTGGATAGTCGCGCTGGCCATCAAGGTGGGCGGTGGCTGGGGCATGGGTAACGGTGTCGTTCAGCAAGTGGCGACGTTGGTAAGGCACAGCAAAGGTGAACAGCAAATCCGCTTGACCGTCGACACTGAGCGCCTGTTGATGAAGGGACGCTTTAAGTGCCTCGGTTTCCAATCGCCAATAGGCTTCGATGTAAGGCTGTAGCGGTTGAGCAGGCAAAAAAAGCTGATACATAGACTTTTCCTTGCAAATATCTTAATTCTCCATAAAAGATTTGTTTAATTTGACGGTTAATACCAAAGTATAAGTTGATTTTTAAGCTAAAACTCCGCACAATGGTCTATAGTGATAAACCTATTTTATAGAGCAAAACATCCTTGATAGACGACCTTAACCCTCTCATAGCCGCCACCGTTGGTGCATCTGATGCAACTGGTGGCTCTTATAGCGCGTTGCTTTTTTATGTGTTGCTGGGGCTCAGCCTTTCCTTTCTATGTTCAATCTTAGAAGCTGTATTGTTATCATCTTCTGCCTCTTATGTCGAGATGACCGCAAATACCGGTAGCCGCGTGGGGCGCTTAATGCAAAACCATAAGCGCGATGTCGAACGCCCAATTTCTGCCATTTTAACACTCAATACAGTAGCCCATACTATGGGCGCGGCGGGTGCTGGTGCAGAGGCAACGGCTCTTTTTGGTAGCCAATGGCTAGGGGTTATTTCGGGCATTTTAACTTTATTGATCCTGCTGTTTTCAGAGATTATTCCTAAAACATTAGGGGCAGTTTATTGGAAGCAACTAATGCCAGTGGCGGCTTATATTATCCAGTTCATGGTGTGGGGTTTGTTTCCGATGGTTTGGCTTTTTCAGAAGATTACCAATTTAATCGCATCTGATGAACATGAAATGACAGTTACCCGCGATGAGCTAGAATTGTTGGCCAAAGCAGGCGGTGAAGATGGTGCGCTTAATGCTGGCGAGATTCTTATTTTAGCTAACTTACTAAAGTTAGATGAGATCAGTGTGCAGGACATCATGACTCCGCGCACGGTGATGTTTATGCTAGAAGATCAGATAACTGTTGGTGAGGTGCTAGAGAAGCACAAGATATTGTCTTACTCGCGCATTCCAATCTATACCGACTCGCCAGATGATATCGCTTACTTCGTGCTACGCCTCGATATTCTACAGGCTGGCGCAGATGATCAACTTCATAAAACCATGCGCGACTTCACCCGCCCCATCTTGTCTGTGCCCGAAACGCTCTCGGTTACTAAAGTTCTCGAAAAGTTTATGCGCGAAAAAGCACACATCTTTCATGTCTTTGATGAATATGGCGGAACAGCAGGCATTGTTACCCTAGAAGATGCCATTGAGTCGTTGTTGGGTGCAGAAATAACTGACGAGTCTGATGCAGTAGTAGACATGCAGGCCTTGGCTCGCAAGCTAAAC